>DASSBI010000031.1:0-8835 GCA_035698965.1 Gaiella sp.
TTCGGCCGCGACAACACGTACGTCGAGCTGCAGAACGCGGGGATCGAGGAGCAGCAGATGGCGTTCCGCGGCCTCCCCGGGCTCGCCGAGCGCCGCGGGCTGCCGCTCGTCGCGACCGGCGACGTCCACTACCTCGACGCCACCGACGCACACAGCCACGATGCGCTCCTCTGCATCCAGTCGGGCGACTCGCTCAAGAACCCCAACCGCTGGCGCTTCGGCGCCGACGAGTTCTACTTCAAGACCCCCGCCGAGATGGCGCTCGACTTCCCGGGCCACGAGGACGCCATGCGCCGGAGCCTCGAGGTCGCCGCGCGGTGCGACGTCACGCTCGAGCTCGGCCGGATCCGGCTTCCGAAGTTCCCGGTGCCCGAGGGCCGCGACGCGTTCGACTACCTCGTCGAGCTGTGCGAGAAGGGTCTCGTCAAGCGCTACGGCGCCTCGACCCCCGAGCTCGACGAGCGCCTGCGCTTCGAGCTCAAGACCGTCCGCGAGATGGGCTTCGCCGACTACTTCCTGATCGTCGCGGACTTCATCGGCTTCGCGAAGCGAAACGGCGTCTCGGTCGGCCCGGGCCGCGGCTCGGCCGCCGGCTCGCTCGCCGCGTACTGCCTCGAGATCACCGACATCGACCCGATGCGCTACGGCCTCCTCTTCGAGCGGTTCCTGAACCCGGCTCGGAAGGACATGCCCGACATGGACATCGACTTCGCGGTCGAGGGCCGGGAGCGCGTCATCAACTACGTCACCGAGAAGTACGGCCGCGACCGCGTCGCGCAGATCATCACCTTCTCGAAGATGGCCGCCCGCGCGGCGCTCCGCGACGCCGGTCGCGTGCTCGAGATCCCCTACGGCGTCGTCGACCGCGTCGCGAAGCTCGTGCCGGAAGGCCCCGGCCAGACGCTCGACGATGCATTGAAGCCCGGGCAGGAGCTCGCGAAAGCGGTTGCCGAGGACCCGGTCGCGAAGGAGATCGTCGACCTCGCCCGCCCGCTCGAGGGCCTGACCCGCGCCGACTCGATCCACGCCGCCGGCGTCGTGATCGGCTCGGAGCCGCTGATCGACGTCGTCCCGCTCCAGCAGAAGGGCGCCGACGCGGAGCTCGTGACGCAGTTCTCGATGAAAAACGTCGAGGCGCTCGGCCTCCTCAAGGTCGATTTCCTCGGCCTGCGCAACCTCGACGTGATCGACAAGGCGGTCGCGCTGATCGGCGGCGGCCTCGACATCGGCGCGATCCCGCTCGACGACCGCAGGACGTACGAGATGCTCGCCCGCGCCGACGCGACCGGCGTCTTCCAGTTCGAGTCGTCGGGGATGAAGGACGCGCTGCGGCAGGTGAAGCCGACGGTGTTCGAGGACCTGATCGCCCTCGTCGCGCTCTACCGCCCTGGCCCGATGCAGTACATCCCCACCTACGCGGCGCGGAAGAACGGCAAGGAGGCGGTGCGGTTCGTCGACCCGCGCCTCGAGGCGATCACCGGCGGCACGTACGCGATCTCGATCTACCAGGAGCAGTCGATGGAGATCGCGAAGCAGATCGCGGGCTTCACCGGGGCCGAGGCCGAGACACTGCGCCGCGCGATCGGCAAGAAGATCCACGAGCTGATGGCCTCGCTCAAAGGCAAGTTCCTCGACGGCTGCGCCGCGAACGGCGTGACCCCGGCGGTCGCCGAGCAGCTCTGGAAGGACATGGAGGCCTCGAAGGACTACTCCTTCAACAAAGCGCACGCCGCCTGCTACGCGCTGATCGCCTATCGCACCGCGTGGCTCAAGGCGAACCACCCGTGCGAGTACATGGCCGCGCTCATCTCGAGCGTGATGAACACGAAGGACCGGGTCCCCTTCTACGTCAACGCGTGCGACGAGATGGGCATCGAGGTGCTGCCGCCGGACGTCAACTCCTCCGCGGTCGACTTCGCGGTCGTCGAGGGGAAGATCCGCTTCGGTCTGAACGCGGTGAAGAACGTGGGGGAGACGGCCGCGCAGCGCATCGTCGCCGCGCGCGAGGAGGGCGGTGCGTTCGCCTCGATCTGGGACTTCACCGAGCGCGTCGACCCGCAGGTCGTGAACAAGCGCTCGCTCGAGTCGCTCGTCAAGTGCGGCGCGCTCGACTCGACCGGCGCCACGCGGATGGGGATGCTCGCCGTCCTCGAGCAGGCGCTCGGCCACGGGCAGAAGCTCGCGCAGGACCGGCTGATGGGCCAGTCCTCGCTCTTCGACGGTGCCTTCGACGCAGAAGACGCCGCGGTCGCACGCCACCACCCGCCGATCCCGGCCGGCGAGTTCGAGAAGCAGGAGCTCCTGCGGCTCGAGAAGGAGACGCTCGGCCTCTACGTCTCCGAGCACCCGCTCTCGTCGGTCCGCGAGCAGCTCCGCCGCAAGACCGACGCCGCGCTCTCCGACCTCGAGCGCCGCCGCGACGGCGAGGTCGTCACCATCGGCGGGATCGTCTCCGACGTGAAGCACCTGACGACGAAGCGCGGCGACCCGATGGTCTTCTTGACGCTCGACGACCCGACCGGCACCGCAGAGGTGGTCGTCTTCAACTCCGCCTACGCCGCCGCGCGCGAACTCTGCGTGATCGACCGGATCCTGATCGTGAAGGGCCGCATCGACCACAAACAGGCGGGTGAGACGAAGCTCCTCGCCTCCGAGATCACGCCCTTCGAGGCCGTGCCCGAGCGCAGGGAAGTCCGCTTCTCACTCGACGCGCGCGAGGCGCCCGCCGGTGTGATCCGCGAGCTCGCCCGCCTCGTCCGCGAGTTCCCGGGCGAGTCCCCGATCTACCTCTCGCTCGACACCTCCGAAGGCCCGAAGACCTACGCCCTCGGCCCCGAGTACCGCGTCCGCCCCGACCCGGACTTCATCGCCGAGGCCAGGGCCGTCCTGGGCGGGTCGGCGGTTCTCTCCTGAGACCCGTTCTCCCTTCGTGCCATGTCTCCGTAAGACAATGTACGACAATCGAGTACAATTGACTCGTGCCGACGAAGCCCTTCTCTGCGCGCCTCGACGCGCGGCTGCTCGCGAGGCTCAAGCGGCTGGCTGCTCGCGAAGGCGTCGCGGCCTCGCAGCTCGCTGAGCGTTTCATCGAGGAAGGCGTGCGGTGTGCGGAGTTTCCCGGAATCGTCTTCCGGTCGGGGCCGACGGGCCGGCGAGCGGGGCTCTTCGGCGGGCCGGACATCTGGGAGATCGTGCGGGACGTGGAGGCGCTTCGCGCGGTGGACGCCAAGGATCCGGTGAGGCGTGTCGTGCGCTCGACGAGGCTCGGCGAGGACCAGGTGCGCCTGGCGCTGGCATATCACGCGCGGTATCCGCGGGACGCCGGACGGCGTATCGCAGCCGCGCAGGCACTCGAGCAGGCGCTGGCCGCAGGCGACGTGTGAGGCTGTTGCTCAACGAGATGTGGTCGGCCGAGATCGCGCGGCAGCTCCGCCGCCGTCGTCATGACGTCGTTGCGGCGACCGAGGCAGGGCCGCGCTACCGCGGGCAACCCGACGAGATCGTCTTCGAGCATGCCCGTGAGGATCGGCGCACGATCGTCACCGACAACGTCGCCGATTACGCGGTCCTGGTCGCCGACGCGTCGAGTCGCGGCATTCCGCACCCCGGCGTCGTGTTCGCAATGCGACCGTCCTTCGATCGCTCGCGACCAGGCGTCGTCGGCGCGATGACGCGCTCGCTCGGCGCGCTGCTCGAAGCCGACGAGCCGATCCACGGCGCGCGCTTCCTGAAGCCGTAGGTCTAGACCGCCGCCAGCGACCGCACCGCCGCGGAGATCTCCGCCGCGCCGGGCAGCATCGCGGCCTCGAGGTCCTTCTGGTACGGGATCGGGTGAGAGGCCGCCCCGATCCGGACGACGGGCGCGTCGAGGTCCCAGAAGCACTCCTCCGCGACCTGGGCCGCGATCTCCGACCCGAAGCCGCAGAACCGGGTCGCCTCGTGGGCGACGACGAGCTTCCCCGTCTTCGCCACCGACGCGGCGATCAGCTCGGTGTCGAGCGGTGCGAGCGTGCGCGGATCGACGACCTCGACCGAGACCCCTGCGCTCTCGAGCTCGCGCGCGGCCCGAAGCGCCTGCGGGACGAGGGCGCCGAGCGCGACGACGGTCACGTCGGTGCCCTCGCGGGCGACCCGTCCCACGCCCAGCTCGATCCCGTACCGCTCGGCGGGCACCGGCTCGGGCTCGGCGAAGAAGAGCTGCTTCTGCTCGAGGAAGACGACGGGGTTGTCGTCCTGGATCGCCGCAGAGAGCAGGCCCTTCGCGTCGAACGGGCTCGAGGGCATGACGACGACGAGCCCCGGGAGGTGAGCGAAGAGCACCTCGAGGCTCTGGGAGTGCTGCGCGCCGAGCCTGACGCCGCCGCCCGACACCATGCGCAGCACGAGCGGGATGCTCGGCTCGCCGCCCATCATGAACCGGAGCTTCGCCGCCTGGTTCATGATCTGGTCGAACGCGACGCCCGCGAAGTCGGAGAACTGGAGCTCGACGACCGGCCGCAGCCCGGTGAGCGCGGCGCCGATCCCGCAGCCGACGAAGCCGCTCTCGGTCAGCGGCGTGTCGCGGATCCGTTCGGCGCCGAAGCGCTCGTAGAGACCCTCGGTCGCGCGGAAGAGCCCGCCGACCCTGCCGACGTCCTCGCCCATCACGAACACGTCGGGGTCGGCCTCGAGCTCGAGGGCGAGGCTCTCGCGGACGGCCGCGACGAAGCTCAGCGTCCGCTCGGTCTCCACGGCCGGCGCGGGGTGGGAGCGCTGCGGCGCGAGCACGGCCGGCAGGAGGTCGCCTGGATCGGCGTCGGGGTCCGCGAGCGCCGTCGCAATCGCCTGCTCCACCTCGCGCTCGACATCCCGCGCGATCGCGTCGAGGCCCTCGTCGTCGACCTCGACGCGATCCCGCAACAGCCGCTCGAGCCGAGGGAGCGGATCGCGCGCCTCCCACTCGGCGACGAGCGCGGCGTCGCGGACGTCCGGCAGGTTGGCGCGCATCGAGTGCTGCATGCGGCGGAAGGTCTTCATCTCGAGGAACGAAGGGCCGTCGCCGTCGCGCGCGCGGGCGAGCGCCCGCTCGACGGCACCCTCGACCGCGACGACGTCGTTCCCGTCGACGATCTCCCCGGGCATGCCGTATCCCGCCGCACGGCCCGCGAGATCCTCGACCGCGCGTTGCACCCACCAGTCGGCAGAGAGCGCAAACTGGTTGTTCTCGCAGACGAACACGACGGGCAGCGACCAGGTCGCCGCGAGGTTCATCGCCTCGTGCGCCGCGCCCTGTCCCGCCGCGCCGTCGCCGAAGAAGGCGACGACCGCCTGGCCCTCGCCGCGGAGCTTCGCCGTCAGCGCGGCGCCCGTCGCGTGCGGCAGGCCGGCGCCGACGATCCCGTTGCAGCCGAGGATCTGGAGCGACAGGTCGGCGATGTGCATCGAGCCGCCGAGCCCCTTGCAGTAGCCGGTCCGCTTGCCGAACATCTCGGCCATCATCCGGCGGAGGTCGGCGCCGGCCGCGATCAGATGGCCGTGCGAGCGGTGATGGCCGACGAGGTAGTCGGTGTCCCGCATCACGCCCGCGGCGCCGACGGCGATCGCCTCCTGGCCGACGCAGCTGTGCGCCGTCCCGAAGATCACGCCCTCCTGGAAGAGCTCGGTGGCGCGGTCCTCGAAGCGGCGGATGAGGGCCATCAGCCGGTACTGCTCGAGGAGCGGCGGGCGGCCGGACGGCCGCTCGAGGACGGTGGTCTCGGCGCTCATCGCGGTGGCCGCTCGTGCAGCTCGACGACGTAGCCGTCGGGGTCGAGCGAGTAGAGGCTCTTGCCGCCGGCGTTCGCGCCGGCGGTCATCTCGACGGGGCCGTCCGAGCGGAACCCCACGCCTTGCCCGCGCAGCTCCTCGTGGAGCGCGTCGATGCCCGTTACGAAGAGGCAGAAGTGGCCCGTGCCGGTGTGGGAGGGAGGCGAGGCGCCCGAGGCGGGCTCGAGACCGCGATACTCGAGCAGCTCGACCTCGAAGTCGCTCCCGGGCACGCGGAGCATGGCGATATCGAGGCCGGTCGCCTCGGGCACGCCGACGATCCGCCTGACCTCGGCCTCCTCGTAGAGGCGCCGCCAGAGCAGCTCGAGGCCGAGCAACCCCTCGTAGAAGACGAGCGAGCGGTCGAGGTTCGAGACCGTGATTCCGGCGTGCCGCGGTCCCTCGATCGCCCAGGCCGGCATCGGTCTAACCTACTTCCGCCGTGGACGGACTGCTCGAGCAACGGGTCGCGCTGGTCACCGGCGCGGCCAGCGGCATCGGCCGCGCGATCGCCGAGCGCTTCGCAGCCGAGGGAGCCCGCGTCTCCGGCTTCGACCGCGCCGGCGACGTCGCGTTCCAGGGCGACGTCCGCTCGCCCGCCGACGTCGAGCACACCGTCGCCGGCGTCGTGGCCGCCGAGGGCCGGCTCGACGTCCTCGTCTGTAGCGCCGGCGTCCGCGAGATCGGCGACGTCTACACGATGGCGACGGACGAGTGGGACAACGTGATCGCCGTCAACCTGAGCGGGACCTTCTACTGCTGCCAGGCGGCGGCCCGGCACATGCGCGAGAGCGGCGGCGGCGCGATCGTGAACCTCTCCTCCGTCGGCGGGCTGATCGGCCTCGCGCGCCGGCCGGCGTACACGGCCGCGAAGCACGGGGTGATAGGGCTGACGAAGAGCCTCGCGCGCGACCTCGGCCCCGCCGGAATCCGCGTGAACGCGATCTGCCCGGGGCTGATCCGGACGCCGCTGACCGAGCAGTACTTCGCGGACGACGCGTTCGAGGAAGGGCTCCGCACGGTCGTCCCGCAGGGCCGCGTCGGCGTCGCGGACGACGTCGCCGACGCAGCCCTCTATCTCGCGAGCGACCAGTCCGCCTACGTGAACGGGATCGCGCTGACGGTCGACGGCGGCTGGCTCGCCGAGAAGAGCTTCGCCGCCGGGGAGGCTGCGGGGCGGACGTTTCTCGCGGCGAACGAGACCCGCGACGACGGTTAGGCGCCCGCTCGCTCCTCCTGGTTCCGACTTCAGTCGGACACCTCGTCCCGCCGCCTGCTCGGCCGCGCGATCCGCCCGAACGCCCGCTCGCCCGCGTCGTCGCTCGTGAACGCCGAGAGCTGGATCGTCTCACCGTCGAGTGAGAGCCCGGAGCCGATCACGCCGTCCCCCCGCAGGCGCACGTCGTCTCCGAGCCCGGCCGACGGCCCGCGCGTGGCCCGCGCCGCAGCGGTCTCGTCGACGAAGCGCGAGATCCGCTCCACCGACGTCGCCCGCCCGTCGAGCCGCTCGAGCGCGTCGAGCAGATAGCCGGCGCGGAGCTTCGGCCAGAGCAATGCGAACGCCTCGGGGCGCGAGACGGCATCGAGGCACAGGTCGTCGCCGAGCCCGAGCACGGCCCCGCACTGGCCGGGCTGCGGCACGAACGCCGCCTCGAGCTCGCGGAGCCGCTTGCCGTGCGCGACGAACGTGTCGCGGCTCGCCGACGTCGCCGAGCGGACGCCCATGCGCGACTGCTTGGCCCGCACCTCGTCCCATACCTCGCCCTGGGCAACGCCGCGAGCGAGCGGCTGCGCGGCCAGCGCCTGTGCCTTCATGCGCCGCAGATGGCTGTGCGAGATGTAATCGCCGCTGCCGAACTCGGAGCTGGTCCGCCGCCAGCGACCCTGCTCGACGCAGGAGACGGGGATCGGCAGCTTCGCGCCCGCCTCGACGAGCACGGTCACGTTCAGAATGCGGTCCTGCTTCGCGCCGACGAGCTCCTCGCCGTCGTAGAGCAGCACCCGCGCGTCGGTGGGGTTGTGCACGACGAGCTCGGGCACCGTGCCGGCGTCCGAGGTTTCGTCGACCCGGAAGCCGCGCGGCAGCGCCTCGTCGAGGGTGACGTACTCCGCGACCGGGTCGCGGCGTGGGAAGAGCGGGGTGACGACGATCCCGCGGTGCTCCACGGGCTCGCCGAGCTGGAAGGTGTCGAGCGGCATTGCGTCTCCTTTCGTCCCCGAGGAGTCCGCCGCTCCGCCGCAGCCTCTTACAACGCATGGGACATTGTCCGAAATGGACATCTTGTCAGTCAGGAGGCACAATGGAGCCATGAAGCGCAAGATGTGGCGTCACCGGATCACCAGTGCGGGCCAGGTGTCGATTCCGGCCGAGGTGCGCGAACGCTGGGGCGCGTCGACCGTGCTGATCGTCGACGAGGGCGAGCAGCTCACGCTTCGGCCGGCACCGGAGAATCCTCTCGAAGGGCTCCTAGGGTTGCTCGCGGGCAGGACCGGGCGTCAAATCGACGCGTCCGAGGCTCGCCGGCTGTGGCGCGCGGAGGACAACGCCGCGATGGAGCGCAAGTGGCGCGAGTACTACGGCGAGTAGTGCTCGACGCGGGCCCGTTGATCAGCGTTCTCGTCAGAGACGCTGCCGGGCCGATCGTCGCAGCCGAGCTCGGCGGACGGGAGCGCGAGGTCTCTGTGGTGAATGTCGGCGAGGCGCTCGACGTCCTCACCAGGGTTCACCTCGTCTCGGAGCGGGAGGCTGTCGAGGCAGTCCGCCGGTACCTCGATGAGGGAGCGCGGCCGGTGCCGGCGACAGTCGAGCTCGCAGAACGTGCAGCCCGACTCCGGGCCCGCCACTACCACCGTCGCGACCGGGACGTTTCGCTTGCGGACTGCTTTGCCATTGCGACGGCACTTCCGGACGGCGAGATCGCGACCTCGGATTCTGCGGTCGTTCGCGTAGCCCTGGCGGAAGGGCTCCGGGTGCTTGCGCTGCCCAACTCACAAGGCCGACGGCCGCGGATCGCTTAGCAGCGCAGCTTCGTAAGATCACCCCGTGGCCGA
>DASSBI010000032.1:0-3171 GCA_035698965.1 Gaiella sp.
GCGGATCGCCGTCCTCGAGGCGCAGGTCGCGAACGCGCGGGTCGTCGCCCCGTCGCGCGACGGTGTCGCAGGCCTCGGGACATCCGTGCGCGTGCGGGACAGCGCGACCGGCGAGGTCGCCGAGTACGAGCTCGTCGGCGCGGCCGAGGCAGACGTGGGCAACGGACGCGTGTCGCTTGCCGCCCCCGTTGGCCGGGCGCTGTTCGGGCGCCGGAAGGGCAACGTCGTCGAGGTCGAGACACCCCGCGGGACGATCGCGCTCGAGGTGCTCGCAGTGCGCGTCGAGCGTGCCGCGGAGCGGAAGGCCGCGTGAGACCGGCTTCCGGGCCGCTGCGCCCCCGCTCGAGCTCCGACGTCGCATTCGCACTGTGGTGCGTCGTCGCGCTCCTCAGCGCCATGCTCGCCACGGTGTGGCTCTTGCCAGGCTGATCGTCGACACGCCTCGGTGTCGGCGCTGCTAGAAACGGCGGCATGCAGGAGCCGCAGGTCTCGAATGCGGTGCGGGCGGAGCCGGGGCGTCTCCGCCGCCTCGTCGAAGCCGGGATCGCGCTCAACTCGGAGCTGTCGCTGGAAGCGCTGCTCCAGCGGCTCGTCGACCTCGCTGCCGAGCTGACGGACGCGCGCTACGCGGCGCTCGGCGTGATCGACCCTGCCGGCCACGGCCTCGAGGGCTTCTACACGACCGGCGTCGACGTGGAGACGAAGGAGGCGATCGCCGAGCTCCCGCGCGGGCGGGGCCTGCTCGGCGTTCTGATCCGGGAGGCCACGACGCTCCGGCTCCACGACATCGCGGACGATCCGCGGTCGGTCGGCTTCCCGCCGAACCACCCGCCGATGCGGACGTTCCTCGGCGTCCCCATCGTCCTGCGCGGCGTCGCCTACGGCAATCTCTACCTGACCGAGAAGACCGGCGGGCAGGACTTCACCGCCGAGGACGAGGAGCTCACGCAGCTGCTCGCAGCGCAGGCGGCCGTCGCGATCGAGAACGCGCGCCTCTACGAGTCGTCGACCCGCTGGCTGCGCCAGCTCGAGGGCCTCAACGAGATCGGCGCAGCGCTCGCGTCGGAGGTCGAGCTCGAGCCGCTCCTCGACCTCGTCGCCCGGCGGATGCGGGAGCTCGTCGGGGCCAGGATCGTGCTGATCGCCCTCCCGGACGCTCGCGGCTCGCTCGCGGTCAGCGCGGCGGCGGGCCGCGACGACCTCGTCGGCATCGCCATCGACCGAAGCACGAGCAAGGCCGGGCGCGTGCTCGAACGGGGCCATACGGAGCGCGTCGACGCCATCGTCGACGACCCCGAGGTCGACCAGCGCGTCGCGCGCGAGCTCGGCGTCACCTCGGCGATGTACTTGCCGCTCACCGTGCGAGGCACGCCGATCGGCGTCGTCGCCGTGCACGACAAGCTGGGGACGGACGCACGCTTCGACGAGTCCGACGTCCGTCTGGCCGAGTCGCTCGTCTCGCGCGCCGCGATCGCCGTCGACCTCTCGGAGCGCGTCAGCCGCGACGCGCTGCGACGTGTCGTCGACGCGCAGGAGCTCGAGCGGGCGCGGCTCGCGCGGGAGCTTCACGACGAGACGGGCCAGGCGCTGACGTCGATCCTGCTCGGCCTCAAGCATCTCGACGACGTCGTCGAGACGGACGAGGCGCGGGAGGCGACGGCGTCGATTCGCGAGCTCGTCGCCTCGACGCTGCAGGACGTCCGGCGCCTGGCGGTCGAGCTGCGTCCGAGCGCGCTCGACGACTTCGGGCTCGTGCCCGCGGTCGAGCGCCTCGCCTCCAATCTCTCGGAGCAGTCCGACCTCGTCGTCGATCTCGAGGCCCGGCTCGGCGACCGCCGCCTGCCGGCCGAGGCGGAGACCGCCCTCTACCGGATCGTGCAGGAGGGGCTGACGAACGTCGTGAAGCACGCGTCCGCCCACCGTGTCAGCATCACGCTCGTGCGCAAGGAGGCAGCGGCGGTGGTGGTGATCGAGGACGACGGTCAGGGGTTCGACCCCGAAGCCGTGCGCGTGGGCGCGCTCGGGTTCACCGGGATGCGGGAGCGCGTCGAGCTCGTCGGCGGCCGCCTGACCGTCGAGACGTCGCCCGGCGCCGGCACAACGCTCGTCGCGGAGGTGCACGTGGCGCCCGCGCCTCCGTCGGAGGAGGACGGCGCATGACGATCCGCGTCGTCCTCGTCGACGACCACGCGATCCTTCGCTCCGGCCTGCGCCGGGTGCTCGACGCCGAGGCTGACATCGAGGTCGTCGGAGAGGCCGAGTCGGCCGACCGGGCCGTCTTCGAGACGATCTCGAACAAGCCCGACGTCGTGGTCATGGATCTCGTGATGCCGGGCAAGTCGGGCATCGAGGGGATGCCGGCGGTCTTCCAGGCCTCGTCGGACGTGAAGGTGCTCGTGCTCTCGATGCAGGACGACCCGCGCTACGTCCGCGAGGCGTTCGAGGTCGGCGCGGCCGGATACGTCCTCAAGGAGGCGGCGGACACCGAGGTCGTCGGCGCGATCCGCGCCGTGGCCGCAGGGGAGCGCTACGTCCACCCTGCGCTCGGCGCGCGTCTCGTCGCGGCCGAGGCGGAGGAGCGAAGGCGCGTCGCGGCCGATCCTCTGTCCGAGCGCGAGCGCGAGGTACTGCGGCTCCTCGCCCTGGGTCACACCAACCAGGAGATCGCGAAGATGCTCTACATCTCGGTGCGCACGGCCGAGACGCACCGCGCGCACATCATGCAGAAGCTCCGCCTCTCGAGCCGCGCCGAGCTCGTCCGCTACGCGCTCGAGAACGGCCTCATCGAGGGCTGACTCGCCTCAGCGAACCACGAGGACGTCGCACGGCGCGTTCCGCACGACCTTCGCGCTGACCGAGCCGAGCACGACGCGCCGCAGCGACCGGCTGCGCCGCCCGAGGACGACGAGGTCGGCATCCAGCTCGCGGGCGGCGTCGACCAGCTCGGCGGCGGGCTCGCCGACCGGCTGGAGGTACGTCGCGGCCACCTGCCGTCGGACGAGCTGCTCCCGCGCCTGGTCGAGCGGCCCCGCCTGGTAGCGCCCGCCGTCGCGCGCGACGCTGACGACGGTGAGCGACGACCCGTAGCCGGCGAGGTCGGCGGCCCGGTCGAGCGCGCGACGCGCTGCGTCCGAGTCGTCGTAGGCGACCATGATCTTCCGCGATTGCGCT
>DASSBI010000033.1:0-16471 GCA_035698965.1 Gaiella sp.
CGCGCTGCTCGCCGCGGGGGAACCGCCGCAGCGCCGAGGCGCCAGCTGTACCGACGATTGCCGTCGCGAGGAGCTGACCGACCGCGAGCGCGCCGAGCGTCGCGGTGACGCCGATCGAGGCTCCGACGACGATCGCCACCAGTCGGATGCCCATCGTCACCGAGAGCAGGCCACCGCGCAGGTCGTAGCGGCCGCGCAGGAGGAGGGCGCTCGCGGAGACGTTCTCGGGCGCGGCGAGGAACGGGATCGCCGCGGCGGCTGCCATCGGCGCGGTGAGGCCGTCCGTCCCGAAGAGCGTGTCCGCGAACGGCGCGACGGCGAGGATCACGAGCGATGCGAGCGCGCCGCCGACGAGCTTCACCTCGAGCGCGCGCCGGAAGAGACGGTGCAGCTTCCCCCAGTCCTCGGCGGCGACGTACCGGAACCCGAACTTCGTCAGGCTCTCCTCGACGGTGAGGTCGAGCAGCGTCTGCGCGAGCCCCACGACGGCGATCACCGTCGCGAAGCGCCCGAAGTCGGCGAGGCCGAGCATCCGCGCGGCCGCGATCGTTCCGAGGATGCCGAGGGCGACCGAGAGGTAGAGCCCGGCTGCGGTCGCAGACCGGCGCCGGAGAGCGCTCGGAGCCATCGTGGGGAGTCAGTGTAGGGCCGACCCTCGCGGGGGCTTCACGTTCGCGGCGAAGCACCTCGGCGCACGCTCGGTGTCCGACTTGAAGTCGGACACCAGACGCCCCCCCGCTACAGTCCGCCGGGTGACGGCCGAGCCGCTCTCCCGGGCGCACCCGTCGGCCGGGGTCGTGCGGGCGCTCGCAGGCGACGCGGCGACAGAGACGCTCGTCCTCGCTGCCGCCGTCCCGTTCCTCTTCCTCCACGCGACGTACCAACCGAGCGTCTCGCTCGGGATCGGCTCGACGTCGGTCGACGTCACGCTCGCCGACGCGGCGATCGCGTGCGTGCTCGTCGCGGCGGCGCTCCGGAGTCGCCGCGAGGGCCGGCAGCCGCTCCTCCGCGCGCGGGTCGTCCTCGGTTTGGCGGCCGCCTTCCTCCTCGTCTGCGCGATCTCGCTCGCGACGCCCTCGCTCCTCGGAGAGGAGTACGACCTCACGCGCCACGCGATCAGCCTCGCCAAGTTCGGCTGGTACGCGACGCTTCTGCCCGCGACCGTGCTGCTCGTCCGCTCGACCGCCGATCTCGCCCCGGTCGTCCGGGCCTTCATCGCCTGGAGCATCGCCGCGACCTCGTGGGGGCTGCTCCAGTTTCTCGGGATCGTGGCCGAGTTCGAGGGGAAGCGGCCGGGCCAGCGAGAGCCGTCCTTCGTCGGGATCCACGACTTGGCCGCGCTGTCGGGCGCCGTGCTCGTGGTGGGCTCGATCGGGATCGCGCTCGGCGACGGTCGGCCGACGGGGAGACGCTGGTCGGTGGTCGCGCTCGTTACCGGCGCGCTCGGCGTCGTGCTCTCCGGCGCGATGACTGCGGTGCTCGGCCTCTGGCTCGCGCTCGCGGCGGTGCTTCTCGGAGCACGCGCCGTCTCCGCTCTACGCGACCGCCGTGCCGTTGCGCTGGTCGGCATCACCCTCCTCGTCACGGTCGGGACGGCGACGATGCGCGCCTCGACGATCGAGCGGTTCGCCGAGTTCATCGGAATCCGCGACCGCGTCGCGGACACCGGCGTCGAGAGCTACGCGCACCGCACGCTGCTCGCGTACATCGGCGGCCGGATCTGGCTCGACCGGCCTGTCACGGGAGTCGGCTGGCAGGCCTCGAGCGAGGAGTGGGCCTACGGGCCGTTCCTCGGCGACGCGCACGCGCGATTCCCGGGCGAACCCGACCAGGCATTCCCCTCGCGCGACAATCCGTGGGGGATCCAGATGCTCTACCTCCAGGTCGCGGCCGACCTCGGGATCGCGGGGATCGTCTTCCTGCTCGGGCTCGCCGCGGCCGGGATCGCCGCCGCGGTGCGCGGGCTCAGGGTCTCGCCGGTGCCGCTCGTCGGCCTCGGCTGGCTCTGCGTCGTCGCCGGCGTGTGGACGGGGATCGGGCTCGTCGCGGGGCTGCCGCTCGAGGCTCTCACCTGGATCGCGTTCGGGCTGGTGACCGTCCGTGAGTGACGCCCGCCTCGACCCGCCGCTCTCGATGCCGACCTACGCCGTGCGCGCGCCGCTCGCGCGCTGGCTCGCGGCGGAAGCCGCCCGCGCGGGCGCCGACTTCGGGCCGTACCGGCTGCTCGACGTCGGCTGCGGCGAGATGCCCTACCTCACGCTCTTCGAGCCCCACGTGCGCGAGGTGGTCGGGATGGACACGTGGGACAACCCGCGCGCGACGCTCGAGGGCGTCATCGAGTCGATCCCCGCCGACGACGCGTCCTTCGACGTCGTCCTCTGCGCGCAGGTGCTCGAGCACGTGGACGACCCGGCCCAGGGCATCCGCGAGCTCGCGCGCGTGACGCGGCCCGGCGGCCGGGTGCTGCTGTCGACCCACGGCGCGATGGTCTACCACCCGAACCCGGTCGACCTCTGGCGCTGGACCGGCGCCGGGCTCGACCGGCTGTTCACGACGAACGGCGACTGGGGTTCGGTTACGGTGTCCGCCGGCTCCGGCACGGCCTCCTCCCTCGCGATGCTGAACGCGATCTACCTCGAGCACGTTCTCCGTCGGACACCGCTTCGTGTGGCTCGCACGCCCGTCGTCGGATTGCTGAACCGCGCCGCGCGGGCGATCGACCGGCGCGTGGCGCTGCTTCGTGACGAGCGGCCCGGGACGATCGCCGCGAACTACCACGTGGTCGCGGAGCGTGCTCTCTACCGGGGACTGGCACCGCAGGTGCCTGTCCCCAGCGACGGCCCCGCCCACTCCGGCACCGGAACGAGCGCGATGTGAGCCGGGTTCTCGTCACCGGCGGCGCCGGGTTCATCGGCTCGAATCTCGTCCAGGCGCTGCTCGAGCGCGGCGACGATGTTCGCGTGCTCGACAACTTCGCCACCGGAAGCCGCGCGAACCTGGCGGCGCTGGGGCGTGACGTCGAGGTCGTCGAGGGCGACCTCCGGTCCTACGAACGGGTCCATACTGCGGTCCGCGGGGCCGAGGTCGTCTTCCACCAGGGGGCCCTCGGCTCCGTTCCACGCTCGGTTCAGGATCCACTCACGTCTACCGCGGTCAACGTCGAGGGGACGCTCAACGTCCTTCTCGCCGCGCGTGACGAAGGCATCCGGCGCGTCGTCGCGGCCTCGTCGTCCTCGGTGTACGGCGACGGCGGCGCATTCCCCCGGGTCGAGACCCAGGCGCCCAACCCGATCTCGCCGTACGCCGTCGCGAAGCTCGCCGCCGAGCGCTTCTGCGTCAGCTTCACGCGCGTCTACGGGCTCGAGACGGTCGCGCTCCGCTACTTCAACGTCTTCGGGCGGCGCCAGGACCCGACGTCGCAGTACGCCGCCGTGGTGCCTCGGTTCATCCGCGCGATCGCCGACGGCCGTCCGGTGACGGTGCACGGGGACGGCGAGCAGTCGCGCGACTTCACGTACGTCGAGAACGTCGTCGAGGCGAACCTCCTTGCGGCCGACGCTCGCGACGGCGCCGGCCGGGTGCTCAACATCGCGGCGGGCGGCTCGGAGACCGTGAACGCGCTTGCCGAGACGATCGGCTCGATCCTCGGCCAGCCGGTCGAGAAGACGTTCGGGCCGGCGCAACCCGGCGACGTGCGCGAGTCGTGGGCGGACGTGAGCGCCGCACGCGAGGCGATCGGCTACGAACCGCGCGTCGGCTTCGAGGAAGGGTTGCGCCGGACGATCGACGCCATGGTGGAGACGAAGGGAGCGAGATGAGCCACGCATTCGGAACGATCGAGGAGCTGGGCGAGGGCTACGGCTTCCGCAAGGTGCGCCAGGCGCTCGGCGTCGAGGCGTTCGGCATCAACGTGATCGTGATGCCGCCGGAGTACCCCGGTTTCCACCACTACCACGACGAGCAGGACGAGCTGTACTTCGTCCACTCCGGGACGGCGCGCGTCGAGGTCGGCGACGAGGAGCGGCTGCTCGGCCCGGGCGGGATGGTCCACGTCTCCTCCACGACGCCGCGCCGCGTCTCGAATGGCGGTGGCGAGGACCTCGTGATGCTCGTCATCGGCGGCAAGGGCGGCTACGTCGGCCGCGACGGCCACATGGTCGACGAGGCGGACGCCGAGCGCCGCGCCGGCTTCGGGTCGAGTCCGGCGTAGGGCGCCGCCTCACCGAGCGCTCGCTCCCCGGTGTCCGACTTCAGTCGGACACCTCCTCCGAGAGGATCGCGTGGATGAACGCCTGCTTGTCGAGGCCGCGATACCAGCCTCCCCGACCGACGAGCAGCGCCGCCTTGAGCTCCTCGTAGCGGCGCGCGTCGTCCGGATGCGACCGGAGGTGGTCGCGGAACCGGACGAAGTCACGCCACATTGACCCGTCGTGCTCCACGACGTGAACGAGCACGTCCCACGGCACCGCGGTGCCCCTCCGGAAGACGTGCTGCGACAGATCGTGCGTCCCGCCGTAGTGGAAATGGAGCGCCGCCATCCGGTCGTACGCGCCCGCGTCGAGGGCGAGCGACGCGACGCCGACAGCGACGTCCACGGTTGGCTTGGCTGCGAGACCGGGGATCGACGTGCTGCCGACGTGCTCGATCGCGATCACAGGACGAAGCGCATTGGTCAAGCCCGGCACTTCCTGGACGAAGCGACGCGCCCACGTCGGGTCGTAGGGCGTCAGGCGACAGTCGGGCTCGCTCAGAGAACGTCCTCGGGCGGCGGCTCGTCGGGTGCTGCGCGAAGCACGGCGCCGGCCAGCGCGAACACGACCACCGAGAGCCAGTGGATGCCGATCACGTCGGTCTGCAGCCCGAGCACCGCGACGGCGACGAGCGACGCTGCCAGCCAGGGCGAACGCCGACGGATCGCGACGAAGAGCGCGACGAGCCAGCCGACGAAGGTCGCGAGACCGAGCAGGCCCGCGTCGACGCCGAGCTCCGTGTAGGTCGACTCGCCCGCCTTCGGCGTCACGCCGGTGCGCGCAGCCGAGACCCCCGCGTTCCCGAGGCCGTAGCCCCACGGATGCCGCCCGACGGTGCGGATCCCGTCACGCAGCGCGCTCAGGTGGCTCGACGTCGAGCTCTCGCCGGTCGAGAACGGGTCGTCGCTCGTGACGCCACCCGTGGCGGCGTTCTCGCGCAGACAGGCGAGCTCCGCCGCGGTGTACGTCGTCGTCGGTCCGATCGTCGGGAACAGGGCGACGAAGCCGACCGTCACGACGACCGAGCCCGCTGCGAGCACGGCCGGCATCCAGGAGCGCCGCAGAGCGGCGAGCACGAGCAAGCCAGCGGGAAGCGCTATGAACGCGGCGCGCGTGTGCGTCCAGAGGAGGCCCGCGTATACGATCACGCCTGCCGCGACCGTCCACCACCGCGGCCGAGCGGCGACGAGTAGCAGCAGCACGACGACGAGGGCGTACGCGGTCGCCAGCGGGCTCAGGAAGGTCGAGACGAGGCGACGGACCGGGCTTTCCTCGTCCGTGTTCAGGATCCAGTTCTCGGGCAGGTACGAGAGGCAGCGGTAGGCGAGCCCGAGCTGATCGCGGTACCAATCGGGAACGCCCGAGTCGCGCCACCACTGGAGCGGCACGAGGTAGACGTCGACGAGCCCGAAGACCGCGAGCCCGACGCCGATTCCGACGAGGGTCAGGGTGACGCGTCGCCACCATGCGCGGTCGAGCGTGACGAGGCGCCCGAGGATGTATGCACCGAGCGGCAGGAGGTGGTGCCGGAGCGCGTACAGCTCGCCGCGCGCGGTCGCGTCACCGTCGAGCCACGACTGCGGCACGAGCCAGTACACGACGACGATCGCGCCGTAAGCGAGGGCGAAACGGTCGGGCCAGCCGAGATCGGGGATCGATCGGGCGGCGGCGAGCGCGAGGACGACCGCCGCGAGCAGGAGGACGTCCTTCCAGGCGGCCACGACGTCGAGTGCGGTTTCGCGCACGCCGGTCTGCCACAGGAGCGCCATCGCGAGGTTGTGGAGCGCGAGCCCCACCATCAGGACGAGCAGCGCGAGACGCGGGAATCGGGACGTCACGTGATCGCCACGAGCGTCATGCCGAGATTGCGGATCTCGACCGTCCCCGGAAAGAGCGACCGGAAGTCCGCGGGGCCGAGGAGGTGGTTCTCCCTTGCCCAGGACTTGCCCACCAGACCGTACGCGCGTCCGGAGAGCGGCTCGGGAAGCCAATGGACGAGCGGAAGCCTCGTGTGCACCTCGACGGGAAACCAGCGGTTCGGGGTGGTCAGGAACACCCGCCGGCCGACGCGGAGCGCCTCGCGGACGAAGGCCGCTTGCCGCTCCCGTCCTCCGACGTGCTCGATCACCGCGTTCGAATGGACGACGTCGAAGCTCGCGTCCGGAAAGGGCAGCGCGCAGGCGTCACCCTGGACGTACGCGATCTGCGGGTAGCGCTCGCGGAAGCGTGCCCCGTCGTGCAGGCCGAGCGCCGTGAGCTGCTCGGGCCAGGGGTAGCGCTCCTCGAAGAAGTTGTGCGTGGTGCAGCCGCTCTGTCCGCCCCCCTCGCCGAGCGAGACCTCGTCGACGCCGACGTCGAGGACCCTCGTGGCCGCGTCGGGCCGCATCTCGTCGAGGAAGAGCGCCAGCTTCCGCCTCCGCGAACGGATCGAGATCGCGTCGGCGAGCCGCACGCTCCGACCTTACGGATGGATCACGACGGGGGTGCCGAGCGGTAGCCGCGAGAGCGCCTGCAGGGTCTGCTCGGTCGCATGCAGGCACCCGGCGCTCGTCGGCGTGCCGAAGCTCTCGCGCGGCGACGGGCGTCCGTGGATCGCGAGCCGGTCACCGCCGCTCCAGCCCGCGGGCAGCCGCGGCTGGTTCCCCGACAGGACGATGATGCAGCAGCCGAGCCGCCACCTGCGCCCGGAGATCTGGTCGGTCACGTGGAAGCGCCCGGTGGGCGTCGGCGAGCCCGGGGAGCCGATCGAGACGCGTCGCCGGAAGACGACGCGTCCGTCCTCGCGCAGCGTCAGCTGACGCTTCGACAGATCCGCCTCGACCGCAAAACGCACCATGCGGAGCCGGACGGCCGCGGTGCGCGGGACCCAGCCGACGACGCCGTTCCCGAGCACGTCGCTCTCCACGGCGAACCAGTTGCCGCGTCGCCCGACCACCCGGAGCCGCCGCACCGACCCGAAGGGCGTCTTCCAGCTCGCCACGGCGAGCGTCCCGCCTGCGGGCGCCCGCCGGATCGGCACCTTCGCCTTCCAGTCGACGACGAGCGTCATGCCCCGAGGCGACGTGACGTGCGCGGCGTTCCCCACCGACGGCACCAGCAGCCCGACGGCGATCGTCCCGGCCAGCGCGAGCCCGAGGAGTGCGCGGCGCGTGAGGGCGGCGTCGGACACCGATGGGCGCCCAGCGTACCGCCCGAGTAGTCTCGTCGCGGTGCTCGACGACGTCGTCACGCCGGCCGGCCCGTACCGCCTTCGGCTCATGGCGCGGACAGGGACCTGGCGGGGTGCCCTGCCCGGGAACCGCCGTGCGACGGCGTACCAGCGCCCCGACGGACGCGTCGTCGTCCGCGCGCCGGACGAGGAGGCGCTCGCGACCGCCCGCTTCATGCTCGCGCTCGACGAGGACACGGCCGGGTTCCACGAGCGCTTCGCCCGCGATCCGCTGATCGGCCCGTCCGCACGGGCCTTCGTCGGCTACCGGCCGCTCCGCCTCGCCACCGTGACGCATGCCGTCGTCCGCGCGCTCTGCGGACAGCTGATCGAGGCACGACGCGCTCGCGCGATCGAGCAGGCGATCGCACGTGCCTGCGGCGAGGCGGTCGTCACGCAGCCGGCTCTCCGCCGCCTCGCACCGGTCGAGCTGCGGCGGTTCGGCCTCGCCCAGCAACGGGCGACCGTCCTCGCCCGCCTGGCGGCGACGCTCGACCTCGAGCGCCTTCGCGGACTCCCCGGAGACGCTGTCGTCTCCCGGCTCGCGCGCGTCCGCGGCATCGGCCCCTGGTCGATCGGCGTGATCTCGCTCGAGGGCCTCGGGCGACTCGACCGCGGCCTCGTCGGCGACCTCTCGCTCGTGAAGCTCCACGCAGCACTCACCGGGCGGTGGGTCGAGGGACACGAGACCGCGGAGCTGCTTGCGCCCTACGGCGAGTGGCAGGGGCTCGCAGGGGAGATCCTCTTGCTCGGCTGGTCGCGTGGCCTCGTCCCGGGCGCGTCCGCCGACCGTGCGCGCATCGCCCGACGACGAGAGCGCCGGGCAGCATAGAGTCAGGCATGGCGGTCGACGAGCGGCGTATCGCGGTGCTGGGCACCGGAAGGATCGGCGAGGCGCTGATCTCGGGCCTGCTCTCGTCGGGCTGGCGCCGGCCGGAGGACATCGTCGCGTCGAGCCGCCGTCCGGAACGGCTCGTCGAGCTCGCCGAGCGATACGGCATCGCCACGACGATGGACAACGTCGAGGCGGCAGCCGGTGCGGCCCTCGTCGTCGTGTCCGTGAAGCCCCAGGACATCGAAGGGCTCCTCGGCCAGATCGGGCCGGCGATCTCGAACGAGCAGACCGTGCTCTCGATCGCGGCCGCGACCCCGACCGCGACGATCGAGCAGCATCTCGCAGCGGGCGTCCCCGTCGTGCGGGCCATGCCGAACACGCCGTCGACCGTGCACGAGGGGATCGCCGGGCTCTGCGCCGGCGCGCACGCCGACGACGCCCACGTCACGCTCGCCGAGGAAGCGCTCGCGCATCTCGGCTCCGTCGTCCGCGTCCCGGAGCGGCACATGGACGCCGTGACGGCGGTGTCAGGCTCCGGCCCGGCGTACTTCGCGCTCCTCGCCGAGGCGATGATCGAGGCCGGCCTCCTGCTCGGCCTCTCCCGCGAGATCTCCACGCAGCTCGTGATCCAGACGATGCTCGGCACCGCGAAGCAGCTCCGCGACGAGGGTCTCCACCCCGTCGAGCTCCGGGAGATGGTGACGTCGCCGGGCGGCACCACGATCGCTGCGATCCGCGAGCTCGAGTCCGCGGGTGTGCGGGCGGCGTTCCTCAACGCCATCCAGGCGGCGATGACCCGCGCCCGCGAGCTCGCGGCCGGCGAGGACTAGCCGGGCAGCAGCGGCGACGGCAATGGCGGCGTTTCGAGCCCGCGAGCGGCCGCCAGCGCGTCGAGGACGAGCACCGTGTCGGCGACTCGGACGTCTTCGAGAAACGCCTCGCGCTCCTCGAACGACCGCAGTACGGCAAGGCGCGCCGCCGCGTAGCCGATCCCGTCGCCCCGCGCGAGCGCGCCGAGTGCATCCGCGACCGCGGCCGGCTCGATCCCCTCGTCCGCGATCCGCGCCGCGACGACGTCGGCATCCTCGTCGCGCCCGAGCGCGAGCAGGGCGAGCGCGGCACAGTAGCCGCCGATCGGGCCGGGAGCGTCGAGCACGCCGGCCTCGACGCCGGCCGAGGCGTCGGCCCGCGCGCCCTCGTGGTCGGCGGCCATCAACCGGCACCGGATCATTGCGATCGGCCGGCCCCAGCTTCCCGGCGGCGCCGCCCGCCAGCTCCTGTCGTACTCGTCTGCGGCACGGAGGAGCCAGTCACGGGCCTCGTGGTCCCGGCCGAGCATCAGCGCGGCGAGCCCAGCCGCCCACGACGCGCCCGCGATGCCGGCGAGCCGGAAGTCCTCCCGCTCGTCCGGCCCGACGACGGAGGCGAGGCGCTGTTCATGCTCCGCTTCGGCCCACGCGAGCTTCGCCTGCCAGTCCATGGGCGGAGTATCGCAAGCTCCTCCCTGATTGAACGGTCAGTCAACCCACGTGTATCCTCAGGCCATGGCGCGCGAGCTGCGTGAGGTCATCTACGTCGACGGGGTCCGCACCGCGTTCGGCAAGGCCGGGCCCGGCGGCATCTTCTGGAAGACGCGTGCCGACGACATGGCCGTGAAAGCGGTGCGCGAGCTGCTCCGCCGAAACCCTCAGGCACCGCCCGAGAGGATCGGCGACGTCGTGATGGCCGCGACGGCGCAGGTCGGCGACCAGGGCCTGACGCTCGGCCGCGACGTGGCGCTCCTCGCGGGGCTGCCGCACACGGTCCCCGGCTTCGCAGTCGATCGGATGTGCGCCGGCGCGCTCACGGCCGTCACCGCGGCCGCGGGAGAGATCGCGATGGGCGCGTGCGACCTCGCGGTCGCCGGCGGCGTGGAGCACATGGGACACCACCCGATGGGCGACGACGTCGACTTCAACCCGCGCTTCATCGCGGAGCGGCTGATCGACGAGAGCGCCGCGGTCATGGGCCAGACGGCCGAGAACCTCCACGACGCCTTCCCCGAGCTGACGAAGGAGGACGCCGACCGCTACGCCGTCGAGTCGCAGCGGAGGGCCGCCGCGGCATGGGCCGAGCCGGACGGCGTCTACGCCCGCACCGTCGTCCCGATGAGCGTGTTCACGGACGAGGGCTGGAAGGTCGCCGATCTGGACGAGTTCCTCCGTCCCGACACGACGATCGACGCGCTCGCCACCCTTCGCACACCATTCCGCGCGGGCGGTCGCGTCACCGCAGGCAACTCTGCCGGGCTGACGGACGGCGCCACCGCGTCGCTGCTCGCCTCCGAGGCCGTCGCCGCAGAGCTCGGCCTCGAGCCGCGGATGCGGCTCGTCGGCTTCGCCTACGCGGGCGTCGAGCCGCACCTGATGGGCCTCGGGCCTGTCCCGGCGACGAAGCAGCTCCTCGAGCGCGAGGGCCTCACGGTCGACGACATCGGGCTCTTCGAGCTGAACGAGCCGTTCGCGGTGCAGGTGCTGACCTGGTGCGACGGCGTCGGTGTCGCAGCCGACGACCCGCGCCTCAACCCGTATGGCGGCGCGATCGCCTGCGGCCATCCGCTCGCGGCAACCGGCGTCCGCCTGATGGCGCAGCTCGCCTACGGGTTCGAGCAGCGCGCGAACGTCCGCTACGGCCTCACGGCGCTCTGCGTCGGGCTCGGGATGGGTGCCGCGCTCCTCTGGGAGAACACGCGCCGTGGCTGACGCGGCGGTCACGCGCTTCCACCTCCAGAAGCTCCACACGCATGTCGGCCCGATCGCCCTGGTCACGATCGACAACGGCGCCGACTGGCGGAAGCCGAACACCTTCGGCGCCGACGCGCTCGCATCGCTCTCGGAGGTGCTCGGCAGCCTCCGCACGCGCGACTGGCGCGGGCTCGTCCTGACGGGCAAGCCGCTCGTCTTCGCTGCAGGCGCCGACATCACGCAGTTCCCCGGGATCACGCCCGAGCGCGCCCGCGAAGGCGGCCGGGCGGGGCACGAGCTGTTCGGCAGGCTGCGCGAGCTGCCGTTCCCGACCCTCGCCGCGGTCAACGGCGCGGCGCTCGGCGGCGGCCTCGAGATCGCGCTGCACTGCGACGTCCGCAGCGTCGCCTCGAACGTCCGCCATCTCGGCTTTCCCGAGGTCTTCCTCGGCCTCTTCCCCGCCTGGGGCGGCACGCAGCTGACGCCGCGGCTCGTGGGTGCAGAGGCCGCCGTGCGGCTGATCGTGGACAACCCGCTCAGACAGAACCGGCTCATCCGCGCAGCGGACGCGCTCGAGCTCGGCCTCGTCGACCACGTCCTCGAGCCGGTCGAGTTCCTCGACGAGTCGATCCAGCTTCTCCTCCGGCGGGTCGAGACAGGCGAGGGCAAGCGCGAGCCGACGGCCGACCTGTCCGACGTCTCCGAGATCGTCCGCAAGGCGCGCGCGCGGGTCGACGACGTGGTCCACGGCCAGGCGCCCGCGCCCTACCGCGCGCTCGAC
Organism: Gaiella sp.; assembly: GCA_035698965.1. GTDB lineage: Bacteria > Actinomycetota > Thermoleophilia > Gaiellales > Gaiellaceae > Gaiella. The sequence continues at coordinate 11,798 of DASSBI010000033.1, forward strand.
CTGATCGAGGGCGCCGCGGCGTGGAGTCTCGAGGAGGGCTACGCCGCCGAGGAGGACGCGCTCGCAGACCTGCTCCCGGGGGCCGAGGCGCAGGCTTCGATCTACGCGTTCGACGTCGTCGAGAGGCGGATCAAGAAGCCGGCCGGCGTCCCCGACGCGCAGCCGCGGAAGGTGCAGGCGGTCGGCGTCGTCGGAGCCGGCCTGATGGCGACGCAGCTCGCGACGCTCTTCCTGCGCAAGCTCGAGGTGCCCGTCGTCCTCACCGACGTCGACGCCGCCCGGGCGGAGAGCGCCGCCGAGTCGATCCGCGGCGAGCTCGCGGGCTCCGTCGCGAAGGGAAGGCTGAGCGAGGGCAAGGCGCGCTTCCTCGGCTCGATCGTGACCGCCGGCACGGGGACCGACGCCTTCGCGGGCTGCGACCTCGTCCTCGAGGCCGTGTTCGAGGAGCTGGCAGTCAAGCAGGACGTCTTCCGCGGGCTCGAGCAGGTCGTCGCGCCCGAGTGCCTCCTCGTGACGAACACGTCGTCCCTGTCGGTCGCGGCCATGGCCGAGGGTCTCGCCCACCCCGAACGGCTGGTCGGCCTCCACTTCTTCAATCCCGTCGCGGTGCTGCCGCTGGTCGAGGTCGTCCGAGCCCCGGCGACGGACGACGCCTCGCTCGCGACCGCCTGGGACGTCACGCGCAAGCTCGGCAAGCGCGGCGTGCTCGTGCAGGACGCGCCGGCGTTCGTCGTCAACCGCATGCTGACCCGGCAGTCGACGGTGCTCATGCAGGCGATCGAGTCCGGGTCGACCTTCGAGGAGACGGACGAGGCCGCGCTTCGCCTCGGAATCCCGATGCCCCCCTCGGCGCTGCTCGCGATGGTCGGCCCCAGGGTCGCGAACCATGTCCTCCGCACGCTGCACGATGCCTTCCCGGACCGCTTCCCGCTTTCGCCCACGCTCCAGGCGCTCGCCGACGGCGAGTTCCCCGCGCTCGAAGCGCGCGACGACCGGCCGACGGTCAGCGAGATCCACGAGCGGATCCTCGTGGCGCTCGCCGACGAGGCGCGGCGGATCCTCGACGACGGCGTCGTCGCGAGCGCCGCCGAGCTCGACGCCTGCTTGATCCTCGGCGCCGGCTTTCCGTTCTTCCGCGGCGGGATCACGAAGCACCTCGACCAGACGGGTGTCTCGCAGCGCGTCTCGGGCCGCTTGCTCGGCGACGGCTGACATTGCTGTACCGGGCCGCGGATTGCGGTAGTCTCAGGGGTGCAGCGACGCCGGCGCGCGAACGACGCCCGAGTGAGCTGCCTTCCTCGAACGGTTGCGTAGGACTGAGCGGCGCGTTTCGAGGCAGCTGCGCACATGCAGGAATCCACCATCATCGAGAGCACGCCGTCCGGACAGCGTCCGGACCTCGAGAGTGCCGCCCATCGCGCCGAGCGCTGGTTCGGCGAGCCGTTCCTCCATCCCGGCGAGGATCCCGAGGTCGCGCTCGCGCCGGGCACCGCACGGCGGTTCGCGCTGGACGACGCGCTCGAGGAGATCGAAGCGGGGCACCGGACGCCGTCGCCGCGCTGGAAGGTGCGCTACGGTCTCATGCTCGGGCTGGAGCGCGTGCTCGCCGCCGAGACCCCGGCGACCGTCTCCGGGACGGCCCTGCGCCGCCACCAGATCGACGCGCTGACCGGGATGCTGACGGAGCTGATCGCCGCGACCCAGCGGAGCGCCGAGGAGAACGGCAACGGCTCCACGAACGGCAACGTCGCGGAGCTCGTCGAGGAGGACGAGGACGAGGAGGACGTCGACCTCGTCGACGAGGCGGAGGAGACCGAGGAGCCCGGCTTCACGGGCGAGGACCCCGGCGCCTCGCGTCGCTACCGCTTCCGCCACCCCACGGCGTCAGGGAAGACGATCGCCGCCGCCGGGTTCGTCGAGTCCGCACGGCATCTCGGCGTGCTGATCCTCACCCACCGCCGCCTGCTCGTCGACCAGTTCCGCCGCGACCTCACGACCGAGGGGTACGGCGAGCGGCTCACCGACGCGATCGAGGCGGGGAAAGAGCCCCTGCGCGCCGATCCCCTCACGATCCAGACGTATGCGTGGTTCGCCCGGCACGGCGACGAGCTCTCCCGGACGGCGTACCAGCTCGTGATCTGCGACGAGGCCCACACCGCGCTGGGCGAGAAGACCTCGGCCGCGATCCGCAGCTTCTCCGAGCCCCTCTACATCGGCATGACCGCGACGGAGCAGCTGATCGCGAAGCAGGTGTCGGACGTCTTCCCGGCCTCGGTCGACGACCTGCCGCTCACAGACGCGGCCCGGCGCGGGCTGATTGCGCCGCTTCGCTCGCTGCGCGTCCCGCCGGTCGCCGCCATCAACTCCGTGCCGATCGTCGGCGGCGACTTCGAGGAGCGCGCTCTCGCCGCGGCGCTCGACCACACGGCGCTGAACCAGGCGGCCGCGAGCCTCTACCGCGACCGCTTCGGCTCGACGCCCGGAATCGTCTACGCCGCCGGCGTCGACCACGCGTACAACCTTGCGCAGGAGTTCCGCGCCGCCGGCCTCCAGACGATGGCCGTCTCAGGCCGGACGCCCCCGCGTGAGCTGGCCGAGACCCTCGCCGCGTACGAGCGGGGCGAGATCAACGTGCTCGTCAACGCCCAGCTCCTGGCCGAGGGCTGGAACTCGCCACGCGCAACGATCTGCATGCACCTCGCCCCGACCGCGTCGAAGCGCGTCTACCAGCAGCGGATCGGGCGGATCATGCGGACGCACCCGCGCAAGGAGGCGGGGATCGTCGTCGACTTCGTCCCGAAGGGCGCGACCCACTCGGAGCGCGTCGTCTCGCTCCACTCCCTGCTCGACTCGGACTTCTACCGCGAGGGCGCACGCGTCACGCCCGCCCCCCGCCGCCGCTCGGCGCGCCGCGCCCGGCGGAAGCTTTCGCCGGCGCCGTGGCTCGTCCCGGTGACGCAGGACGTCGGTCGCCGGCTCGCGGTCATCCAGCGCGAGTGGCAGAGGGTCGACCCGCGCTTCCTCGACGACGACGAGCAACGCTTCTGGGCGACCATCGCAGGGCGCCAGATTCGCTTCGACCAGCGCGCCGAGTTCGCGCGGAAGTTCGCCGAGGGCCGCGCCGAGAAGGGTGCGCTCGAGACCTTCCTCTCGGTCTGCGCCGCCGAGAACCCGAACCGGCGGCTCCGCATGACGGCCCTCGCGGACCGCGTCGCAACACCGGTCGAGCGCGCCGACTTCGACGATCTCGTCACGCTCGTCACCCAGGCGCCGCCCTGGGAGAAGGACCGGGCCGCGGGCGTCCGCATCCTGCTGCGTGCGGTCGGCGACGGCAAGGCGACGGCACCCGACCAGATCCTCGGCCGCTGGACGTGGCGCCTCGCGCGCTCCGTCCGCAAGACCCTCGACCGCAAGGCGAGCCAGGAGTTCCCGGAGGCCAAGCGGCTCCTCGGCGCCGTGGCGAACTCGCGTGGGCACCGCCACGAGGACAACGTCGCGCAGCTCGTCAGAATCGCGGCGGCCTTGCCGACGCCCGTCGGCGCCGCCCTGCTCGCCTCGGCCGAGGGCTACACGCCGCGGGCGAACGGCACGCTCGACCGCGCACGCGAGGAGCTCGGCCCGATCGCGGAGATCGCCGCTGCGCTCGCGGAGAGCCTCCCCGCACCGAAGGCGCCGGCGCGAAAGTCCCGTCGCCGCCGCCGGAAGAAGAAGCCGTCGGAGGCGCGGGCGGCGACGGCCGCGGCGATCGGCGACGCAACGGCGCAGCAGGCTTCCGACACGGACGACGGCGACGCTCACCCGGCCCCGGAGGCTGAGGGCTCCGAGCCGACTCCCGCCGCGGACTAGGGCTGGTCGGCCGGCGGGTCGTCTTTCGGCCGGTGCTCCTGCTCGCGCAGGAACCGCGTCAGCTCGGCCGCGAGCGACTCTCCGGTCGGCAGCTCGCCACCTTCGGCGAAGGACTCGATCGTGTCGGCCCGCTGTTCGAGCTCCTCGACGTAGGCCTGCGTGTCCGGGTCGGAGGCGACGGCCTCGCTGACCTGCGATGCGTACTCGGTCTCGGCCTCGTCGAGCTCCGTCATGTCGATCGGCGCCCCGAGCAGGTCGGAGAGGCGGACGCACAGCGCCTTGGCCGCGCGCGGGCTCGGTGCGAGGGACACGTAGTGGGGCACCGCCGACCAGAGGCTGACCGAGCGGAGGCCCGCGGTGCGACACGCGTCGTGGAGTACGCCGACGATCCCGGTCGGCCCTTCGTAACGGGAGAGCTGCAGCCCGAGCTCCTCCACGAGCGCCGGGTCGGTGGCCGCGCCCGTCACGGGCGCGGGGCGCGTGTGCGGCACGTCGGCGAGCAGGGCGCCGAGCGTGACGACGAGGTCGACGCCGACGTCCCGGGCGAGGCCGATCACGAGGTCCGTGAACGCGCGCCAGCGGTAGTTGGGCTCGACACCGACGAGGATCACCGCGTCGCGGTCGGTTCCGGGGATCGCCGCGTGGTAGAACGCGTTCTCGGGCCACTCGATCCGGCGAGAAAGTCCCTCGTCGAGCGTCACCGTCGGACGGACGGCCTGGAAGTCCATGAACGCCTCCGGGTCGACGTCCGCGAAGCGGGTCGCGTCCCATTGCTCGACGAGGTAGCCGGCGGCCACGGTCGCGGCCTGTCCGCCGTCGTTCCAGCCA
>DASSBI010000034.1:0-6054 GCA_035698965.1 Gaiella sp.
CCGGCAGCCTCGCCGGCTCGCTCGCGTACATCGGCCTCGTCGTCGGGACGACGCTGACGCTGCTCGGCCTCGGGCTCGTCCAGGCGGCGACGGCGTGCGCGCTCGTCGAGCTCGACGCCGGGCGCGACGTCGGGCCGGTCGCTGCCTATCGCCTCGCGCTGCGACGGATCAGGCCGTTGCTGCGGGCCATCGCGATCTTCGTTGCGGTGCTGGTCGTCCTCACGACGACCGTCCTCGGAATCCCCGTGGCCGCCTGGCTCGCCGTCCGCTGGTCGCTGCTCGCGCCGGTCGTCGAGCTCGAGGATCGACGCCCGTACGAGGCTCTTCGCCGGAGCGGCGAGCTCGTCCGCGGCCGCTGGCTGCGGGTGGGATCGCTCGTCGGCGCCGGCGGGTTGCTCGCCCTCGCCGCCGGGCCCCTGATCGGCGCACTCCTGATCTTCGTCTCCAACTCGTCGCTCGCGCTCCTGAATCTCGTCGCCGGGGTCGTCTACGCGCTCGCGCTCCCGTTCGTCGCGCTCGTGACGGCGTACGTCTACTTCGACGCCCGCGCGCGGCTCGAGCTCGAGCCGCGTGACGTCCGCACCGAGCTCCCCGCGGAAGTCTCGATCGAGCCGGCCTGAGGCTTTCCCCAGGCGGAGGCGCCGCCTGTGGACACCTGTGGACAGCCGCTCGGCGTTCTCTGCACTTTGCGGAGAGTTCGCGGCCGTGCCTGTGGACGAAATCGCGAAACGCGCGTCTCGTGTGCGATATCCGATGCCTCCCCCATCGGCTCGGAGCCTCAAGCGAGCCACGGAACGCAGACACCGTGGCTCCGGGGCGGCGGAAGGCGCGCGTGCTCCGTCGCCCCTCCGAGCCGGAGCATGCGATCCGTAGAAAGCCGAGCGCCTTCGCGCCGATTCCCCGATGCCCGCCTCGCGCGGCCGGCGCACGATCGACGTGTGACGAGCGACGACTTCTCGGTCCTGATCGCCGGCGGCGGCGTGGCCGCGCTCGAGGCCGCTCTGACGCTGCGCGAGGCGAGCGAGCAACGGGCGCGTGTCGAGCTCCTCGCCCCCGAGCCGACGTTCTGGTACCGCCCGGTCGCGGTGGCGGAGCCCTTCGGCCTCGGGACGGTACGCCACTTCGACCTCGGCGCGCTCGCCGAGGACCTCGGAGTCGGGCTGTCGCTCGGTGCGCTCGCTGCGGTCGACGTCGACCGGCGTGAGGCCCGCACCCAGGCGGGCGGGATGCTCCGCTACGACGCGCTTCTCATTGCCTGCGGCGCCGTGCCGCACGCCGCCGTTCCCGGCGCCCTCACGTTCCGCGGTCCCGCCGACAGCGAGCGCATCCGCGAGTTGCTCGACGCGATCGACAGCGGTGACGTGGCGACGGTGGCGTTCGTGGTGCCGTGGGGCGCGACCTGGTCGCTGCCGGCGTACGAGCTCGCACTCATGACCGCGTCGTACCTCCAGGCATCCCGCCGGCACGACGTCGAGCTCGCGATCGTCACGCCCGAGCTCCGTCCCCTCGAGCTCTTCGGCGACACGGCGAGCGAGGCGGTCCGCGGACTGCTGGACGAGGCCGGGGTGGGGTTCGTCGGAGGCTCGTACGCCGTCGAGCACGTCGACGGGAGTCTCGTGCTCCTCTCCGGAGAGGCTCTGCCGATGGATCGCGTCGTCGCGCTCCCGCGACTCCGGGGGCAGCGGATCGACGGCATCCCCCAGACCCTCGAGGGCTTCCTCGACGTCGACGAGCACTGCCGCGTCAGCGGCACCGACGTCGTGTTCGCCGCGGGAGACATCACGAGCTTCCCGGTGAAGCAGGGAGGGATCGCCGCGCAGCAGGCCGTCGCTGCGGCCGAGGCGATCGCGGTGCTCGCAGGCGCGTCCCTGGTGCCCCATCCCTTCCGTCCGATCCTCCGCGGCCTGCTCCTGACCGGGGCCGAGCCGCAGTATCTCCGGCGCGACCTCTCCGGTGGCCAGGAGCCGGACTGGGCCAGCTCCTCGCCGATCTGGTGGCCGCCGACGAAGATCGTCGGCCGGCGGCTCGCTCCGTTCCTCGCTGCGCTGACGGGCGAGATGCCCGTCTCCGGCCTCGAGCCGCCGACGGGAGGGGTGCCGGTGGACGTGCCGCTCGACCCCCGCGGGCTCGAGCTCGGCCTCTCGAGCTCGGACATGCCGCCGACCTCGCCCGCGGCGGAGGCGAGGTCGGTCGGCACGGCGATGCGCTCGTGCCCGCCACTCGTGGAATCCAGGGCGACGCTCGCGGAGGTGGCGCGCGGCATGCGCGAGCGGGACATCGGATCTGTCCTCGTGGTCGACGGTGACCGGCTCGTCGGCATCCTCACCGCCCGCGACGTGCTCCGTGCGGTCGCCCACGGCGTCACCCCGGGCCACGCAGCCGTCGGGCGGTGGATGACGGCAAGCCCGATCACCGTGAGTGCTTCGACGACGCTCGACGCGGCAGAGACGCTGATGACGGAGTACGGCATCCACCACCTGCCAGTGGTGGAGAACGAGAGGCCCGTCGGGATCGTCGGGCTCCGGGACGTGACGCGATCGCGGCGTAGCCCGGACCGGCTCTCGATCGGTCTTGGATTCTGAGGGAAGGAGAGCATCGTGGGAGAAAGCACCGTTCGGGTCGGCGACGTGATGACGCGCGACGTCGTCTCCGTGACCTCCGAAACACCGCTCAAGGACGTGGCGGCAATGCTCGTCGAGCGCGGGATCTCGGGCCTGCCGGTCTGCGACGCGGACGGGGCGGTCGTCGGCGTGCTGAGCGAGGCAGACCTGCTCGTGAAGCAGGGCGGGGCGCCCGAGCGGTCCGGCGGGCTGTTCGCCTGGCTCGTCGAGACGGCGAGCGCGCCCGATCTCGCGAAGCTCCGCGCGCACACGGCCGGCGAGGCGATGACTGCGCCGGCGGTCACCGTCGAGACCGACAGTCCCGTCTCTGAGGCGGCCCGCACGATGGTCTCGCTCGGCGTCAACCGGCTCCCGGTCGTGGAAGACGGACGGCTCGTCGGCATCGTCACGCGAGCCGACCTCGTCCGGCTCTTCACACGGAGCGACGAGGAGATCGCACGGGACATCCGGCAGGACGTGGTCAAGCGGCTCTGGATCGCTCCGGAGCGAATCGAGGTCGACGTCGAGCAGGGCGAGGTGGTTCTACGCGGCGAGGTCGACACCGAGGTCGAGGCGAGGCTGCTCGAGAAGCGCATCCCGCTCGTGGCCGGCGTGGTCGGCGTCCGCTCCGAGCTCTCGTGGGCCGTCGACCGGTCGGGCAACTCCAGCCGGCGGTAACCTCTCGAGGCGGACGACGCCGAAAGGGAGGCCGATGACCCGTATACGTACGCTCGCCGCCGCGCTCGTGGCGGGAATCGCGGTCGTCGCCGCCGGGTGCGGCGGGAACGACGAGTCGGAGTCGGCCGCCACGCAGTGGGCCGGTGACGTCTGCACCGCGGTCAACACGTGGCGCAGCGACATCTCAGCGACTGCCAACTCCGTCACGAGCAACCCGACGCGCGCGGGCCTCCAGCAGGCCGCCGACGAGGCGAAGAGCACGACGGAGACGCTGGTCGAGACGCTGAAGGGCCTCGGCGCCCCGGACACCGAGTCGGGCGACCAGGCGCGCAGCGCGCTGGACACCCTCTCGACCGGGCTGCAAGGCGACGTCGACACGATTCAGAAGGCGGTGCAGGACGCCTCCGGCGTCCAGGGCCTGCTCGGGGCCGTCTCCGAGGTCAGCGCGGCACTCGCGAACATCTCGGCCGAGCTCTCCGACGCGCTGGACGAGCTCGGCTCGCTCCGCGACGTGGACGACCAGCTTCGGCAGGCGTTCACGGATGCGGAGTCCTGCGACGGGCTGCTTCCCTCCGGATCCTAGGCGCGAAGGCGCGTGGCCGGCCGCATCGTCGTCGGCGTCGACGGATCGGCACACGGGCGCCACGCGCTTCGCTTTGCTCTCTTGGAGGCGACCCTGCGCGGCGCCGGGGTGGATGTTGTCAGCTCGTGGGCCGTCCCGCCGCTCGCCGCGACGGGTGTCGGGCTGATCCCCGCATTCGACCTTCTGCGCGCCGAGCTGGGCGACTCGACGCGTCAGGTGGTTGCCAGTGAGCTCGCGGACGCGGCCGACGCCGCTGCGGGTCTCGAGATGGAGCAACACGTCGCCCAGGGCGACGCCGCCGGGGTGCTCGTCGAGGCAGCGGCCGGAGCCGATCTGCTCGTCGTCGGCTCACGCGGTCGTGGCGGCGTGACGGGAACGGTCCTCGGATCCGTGTCCCGCGCCTGTCTCCAGCATGCGCCCTGCCCTGTCGCGGTCGTGCACGACGCAGGCCCGACCGAGCGGTCGCGGATCGTCGTCGGCGTCGACGGCTCGCCGGGGGCGGGGGCGGCGCAGGAATGGGCGTACGCCGAAGCCGAGCTGCGCGACGTCGGCGTCTTCGCGGTCTGCGCGTACGACGAGCCGTGGGGGATCGCCACCGCGGGCATGTCGAGCGCCGCCGCCGTCGCAGAGGTCCGCACCGCGCTCGCCGTGGAGGCCGACGAAGTGCTGGAGGCCGCCTACGCGGCAGCGCCAGACGGCGTCGGCGTGACGGGCGAGGCGATCCGGCGCGCCGCCGGCCCAGCGCTCGTCTCCGCGGCGGAAAGCTCCTCCCTGCTCGTCGTCGGCTCCCGGGGCCGCGGCGGGTTCGCGAGCCTGCTGCTCGGCTCGGTGAGCCAGTACTGCGCCGCGCACGCGCGCGGCGTCGTGGTCGTCGTGCGGGGCGGCTGAGCGCCCGACTCAGCGAGCGCGTCTCGGCAGGGAGAGGATGATCAGCCCGGCGGCGACCAGGGCAAGGAGCGCTCCCACGCCGAGCAGGGCTCCACCGAACCAGGGAAGCGCGTCGAGCTCGGCGCCGATGTCGAGACTCGTGCCGACGGCTCGGGAGCCGTCGGCGTTCATGGCCACGAACGCCCAGCGTCCGTTCTGGAGATCCCAGTCGAGTGCGGTCTCGCCGGTCCCCGTCGCCGATGCGGCCCAGAAAGTCTGCTCGCCGGGAGGGGTGGCGGGCGCGCCGCCCGGGCTGCGGTCGTAGTCGCCGGGGTCGTCGCGGAGGTCACCGACGACGTCGTGCGACACGCCTGCGAGGTAGCGTCGAACGTCCGCCTCCGGGCCGATGCCGACAAAGACGGGACGGTCGCTCCTACTCCTGATCCGCACGGTGCCGACGAGGTCGTTCCAGGCCCAGTCGGGGCCGTCGAGGTCGGCGGTCTCGGAGACGAGCCCGTGCGTCGGGGTCACGAACGTGTGCGACGGGCTCGTCACGAAGCCGTCCTCGCGCTGCGTCTGGTCGATCACGAGCGCCGCTGCGCCTCCGGTGAGGACGCCGAGCGCGATCAGCCCGGTGACCGCGCCGACGGCGAGCAGCGCGATGCGGCCGCCGCTCCAGCCTCCCCCGGTTCCTGCGCCCGTTGCCAGCGGCGCCGGCGGCGCCTCGTCCCGCGCGGGGCCGCCGGGTTCCGAGCCGCCCTGGTCGAGCCGGAACGGCGGGTACGCGTCCGTCATGAGCGCCGCGTAACCGGCCACGCGGAGCGCCCACCGGTCGAGACCGACCACGAGGTCGAAGATCCCGCGCGGGTAGCGCCCGGTGAACAGCAAGGCGACGCCCGCGATCAGGACGAGCAGGCCGATCAGCCCGCCGCCCCACGTCCAGCCCCAGTGCTCCCCTTGCCAGGCGAGCCAGCTGCCGCCCCCCGCGATGACGCCGACGATCAGGTACTGCGGGATCGCGAGGAGCCACCACTTGACGAGGACGAGGCCCCGCGACAGCCGCTCCGGGTACTCGACGTCGAGCGAGGCCGGGTAGTCCGCTTCGGCGCTCAGCGTGAACGGCGGGTAGCGGTCGGTCCCGAGCGCGCCGTACGTGTAGAAGCCGACGCGCCACGTCCACCGCAGCACGCCGACGTTGAAGTCGAAGAGCGAGCGCGGGTAGCGGCCCGTGAACAGGATCGCGAAGAACGCGACCACGCCGAGCAGGAAGAACGCGATCCAGAGGAACACGAGGACGATGTAGTGCGGGATCGCGAGCAGCCACTT
>DASSBI010000035.1:0-3902 GCA_035698965.1 Gaiella sp.
CTCGCGTTCGCGATCCTGCTGCCGACCGTCGACCCGGTCTCGCTCGTGCTGGAGACGGTACCGCTCCTCGTGCTCTTCGAGGCCTCCATCTGGATCGCCGTGTTCATGGAGCGGCGCTGGGAGCGGACGGCCGCCGAAGCGCTGTGAACCGCGTCCTCTCCGCCGACTGGGTGATCCCGGTCGAGGGCGAGCCGATCCCCGGGGGCGCGGTCGCCATCGGCGACGACGGGCGGATCGCCGCCGTCGGCAGCTCCGCCGACCTCGGCGAGGGCGAGGCGTTCCCGGGGTGCGTGATCCTGCCGGGCTTCGTGAACTGCCACTCCCACCTCGAGTACGCGGTGTACGCGGGCTTCGGGGACGGGCTCGGCTTCTCGTCGTGGATCGGCCTGCACGTCGGGCGGAAGAGCCTGCTCGACCTCGACGACATGCGCGCGATCGCGACCGACGGGGCGCACGAGTGCCTTCGTGCCGGCATCACCACCGTCGGCGACTGCAGCTTCGCGGGCACGTCCGCCGAGGCCGCCGCCGTCACGGGCCTGCGCGCCACCGTCTTCCTCGAGGTCTTCGGCCGCGACGCAGCGGCGATGGCGCGGTTCGCCGAGCTGCGGGACCGGGTCGAGCCGGTGCTCTCCGACCGTGTGCGCCTCGGCGTGTCTCCTCATGCTCCCTACACCTGCACCATCGAGCTCTACGCCGAATGCGCCGCCCTCGGGCTGCCCCTCGCGACCCACCTCGCCGAGAGCGTTGCCGAGAGGTCGTTCCTCCTCGACGGCGCGGGCGACTGGGCCGCCTTCGCCGACATGCTCGTGCCACCGCCCGGCCGGACGGGGATCCGCATGCTCGCCGAGGCCGGACTGCTCGGGCCGGGGATGGTCGCCGCGCACTGCGTCGACGTCGACGACGACGAGGTCGCCCTCCTGGCGGAGCACCGCGTGGGGGTCGCCCACTGTCCGCGCTCGAACGGGATCCTCGGCTGCGGTGTCGCCCCCCTCCGGGATCTCCTCGCCGCGGGCGTCACGGTCGGCATCGCGACGGACAGCCCGGCGTCGACGCCGTCGTTCGACCTGTTCGAGGAGCTGCGCGCCGCGATCGTGGCCGCCCGCGCGCGCGAGCGACGCCCCGACGCGCTCACCGCGCAGACTGCGTTGGAGCTCGCCACGCTCGGCGGCGCGCGTGTGCTCGGTCTCGACAGCGAGATCGGCTCGCTCGCGCCGGGCAAGTGGGCCGACATGACCGTCGTCTCACTTGTGGGCTCGCCGTTCGAGCCTGTTGAAGATCCCGTTGTCGCCGCCGTCCTCGGTGGGTCGCCGGATCGGGTTGCAGCTACTCTCGTAAACGGCGAGGACCGCTACCGGCGAGGCATGAGCGCATGGCCAGATTCGAGAAGAGCCGCCCGAAGAGCGCGAAGCCGCATGCTGCGGTAGCGCCCGCGCGCCCGCGTGGCTCGACCGCGCCGTCGATCGAAGACACGATGTTCTTCCCGCGGTTGCGGCGCCATGCGAAGTGGATGTTCGTGTTCCTCGCGCTCGTCTTCGGTCTGGGCTTCGTCGTCTTCGGCGTCGGCGCAGGAGGGACCGGCGTCGGCGACATCTTCCGCGACTCGAACAGCTCGACGGCACAGTCGGTGTCGGACGCGCGAAAGGAGACGGAGCAGCGGCCCAAGGATGCGCGGGCCTGGCGCGACTACGCGACAGCGCTCGAGACGGAGGGCCAGACCGCCGAGGCGATCGTCGCGCTCAACACGGCCATCGACCTGAAGCCGAAGGACGAGAGCGCGTATCGCGAGCTCGCCGGCCTCCACATGTCCCGCGCGACGGAGCGTCAGCGCGACGCGCAGATCCTCCAGGTCCGCGCGCTGTTTCGCGCGCCGTCGCAGGGGTTCCCGACTCTGACGGGTCCGGCCGGACAGTCGATCTTCCCCGACCACGTCAGCACCGCGGTCAACTCGCAGGCGAGCGGCGAGATCAACGCTGCGCTCCAGGATGCGCAGACGGAGGCGACCCTCGCCGTCGACGCGTACAAGCGCCTCGTCGCGCTCCAGCCGAACGACCCGAACGTCCAGCTCGAGCTCGCGCAGGCGGCCCAGCAGGTCGGTGACGCCGCGTCGGCGATCGCCGCCTACGAGCGGTTCCTGCAGCTCGCACCGGACGATCCGAGCGCGGCCGTCGTCCGCCAGCAGCTCAAACAGCTCCGCGCCGCCGCCGCGTCCGCGTCGGGATAGACTCGCTCCCGCGTGGAGCACCCTGTCCCCAGCACTCCGCCGAGACGTCGCCGGCGGGCGATCGCGATCGTTCTGGTCGGCCTCGTCGCCGCCCTCGGCCTCTCCGCGTGCAGCGACACTGTCGGCTACACGCAGCCGACCGGCGACAAGATCCAGGGCAAGAAGCTGTTCGTCGCGAGTTGCGGGTCGTGCCACACGCTGCGGGACGCGGGGACGACGGGAAAGATCGGCCCCGACCTCGACTACGCCTTCGTCCAGTCGCGGATCGACGGGCTTGGCGAGGACACGATCCTGCAAGTCGTACGCGCACAGATCGCCTATCCGGTCACGACACCGTCGACCGGCGCGCCCGGGATGCCGGCGAACATCGTGGAGGGCCAGGATGCGGACGACGTGGCAACGTACGTCGCGTCGGTGGCCGGCCTCGACGCGAGCGGCAAGCCGATGAACCCCGCTAACCCGCCCAAGCCGGAGCCGCCGGGAGGTTCGACCGACGGGAAGGCCATCTTCGAGTCGGCGGGCTGCAGCGGCTGTCACACGCTCGCGGCCGCCGGCTCCAACGGGACGGTCGGGCCGAACCTCGACGACGCGAGACCGTCGAAGGACCTCGCGGTCGACCGGATCACGAACGGGCAGGGCGGGATGCCGTCGTTCAAGGGCCAGCTGAGCGAGGCTCAGATCGAGGCCGTCGCGACGTTCGTCGCCGAGAACGCCGGCAAGTAGCCCCTCGCCGCCCGGTGTCGGACTCAGTCCGACACCTCAGTCCGACACCCTGCGCTCGCGGTCAACCTTCGTGAGTGTCCGACTGAAGCCGGACACCGAGCTCTACCACGACGTGCGTCACCGGGACGTCGAAGCGGAGCCGCGCCTGCTCGACGACGCCCTGCTCGAGCCAGTTCGAGCGGCCGGGTGGATGCGTCGAGACGACGACCTCGTCGGCCGGGAACACCCGGAGCGCGTCCTCGAGCGCCTGCAGCGGGTCGCCGTCGCCGATCTCGCCGCGCGCCGCGATCCCGGCCTCGCGCAGCCGCGTGAGGCTCGAATCGAGGCGGGCCTGCGCCGCAGCCCGCGCGCCGTCCTCGTCCGACGTCCACGTGTTGAGCTTCGAGTTCAACGCCGGGCAGACGACGAGGACGTCCTCGCTGACGCCTTCCGCCTTGCGCCCGAGGAGCTCGTGGAGCTCGCCCCCTGCAACCGTCTCGTTCGCCACGACGAGGATCTTCCGCGCCCGTCCGTCGTCGTGGACCACGTGGGCCTGCGGGGGCCGCTGGCGCATGCCGCCGCGGATCGCAAAGAGCGCGACGCCGACGAGCACGAGGAAGACGACGACTCCGAGCCAGGTGTCGATCCAGGCACCCAGCGCGACGAGAACTGCGCCGCCGAGCGTCAAGAAGACGACCCGAAATGCGGACGCCTCGTCGCGCAGCGGGTTCTTCACGGGGCGTCTCCGCCTGTTACGGAGACACTCGAAGAACGAGGCGATACGTGTGGCATATCGCACTTTCTAGCGGATCGGCGCCGAAGGCGTCCATCCGCTCAGAGGATGTAGACGGCGAAGTACACGATGATCCACATCACGTCGACGAAGTGCCAGTAGATGCCCGGGATCTCGAGCCCGTGATGGTGCTCCGCCGAGAAGTGACCTTTGAAGGCTCTGACCGCCGCGATCGTGAGGAGCGAG
>DASSBI010000036.1:0-6033 GCA_035698965.1 Gaiella sp.
CATGGACGAGCCGCTCTCGAACCTCGACGCGAAGCTGCGCGTCGAGATGCGCGCGGAGATCTCCCGCATCCAGCGCGATCTCGGCGTGACGACGATCTACGTCACCCACGACCAGACCGAGGCGCTGACGATGGGCGACCGGGTCGCGGTGATGCGAAACGGCGTCCTCCAGCAGGTCGCCATCCCGAAGGAGCTCTACGCCCGGCCGCGCAACCTGTTCGTCGCGGAGTTCATCGGGTCGCCCGCGATGAACCTCGTGACGGCCGACCTCGAGCGAAGCGACGGCAACGTCCGGGCGGCGTTCGGCTCGCATCGCCTCCGCCTCGATCCGGCGACACTCGAGCGGCATCCGGGCCTGTCGGGCTACGAGGGCCGGAGGATCGTGCTCGGGATCCGGCCCGAGGACATCGAGGACGCCGCCGTGCTGGGTGAGACCGACCCGGAGCGCGTCATCTCGGTCGTGTGCGACATCCGCGAGGACATGGGGTCAGAGGTGGTCGTGCGCTTCAACGTGGACGCCGATCCTGCGGCGACGCGGGAGGTCGTGGAGGCGCTCGCCGTGGAGGATGCCGAGGACGAGGAGGCCCGCCTCGCGGCGGAGCGGGCACGCGGCGCGGGCGTCGTGTTCGTCGCGCGGCTCGACCGCACGACCGACGCGCGCGAGCGGCAGCCGCTCACCGTTCAGGTGGACGTGGCCCAGCTCCACTTCTTCGACCCCGAGACCGGTGCCCGGATCGGCGAGAGTGACGGTGCGTAGAGTGTCGACACCATGAGGGCGGCGCAGATCCACGCGGTCGGGGAGCTGCCGGCGGTCGGCGACGCCGAGGCGCCGTCGGGCGACGACGTCGTCGAGGTGATCGCCGCGCCCGTCAACCCGATCGACCTCGCCGTCTCCCGGGGGATCCTGGCGACGGGGCATCCGCCGCTTCCGTATGTCCCGGGCTGCGAGGGCGTGGGCCGGACGGCCGACGGGAGTGTCGTGTGGGTGTTCGGCGGCGGCCTCGGGCGGACAGCGAACGGCGCCATGGCCGAACGTGTGGCGATCGGCGACTCGATGGCGATCCCCGTGCCCGAAGGCGCCGACCCCGCGGTCGCGGCCGGCCTCGGCATCGCCGGGCTCGCCGGCTGGCTCCCGCTCGCGTGGCGGGCGCCGCTGCAGGGCGGCGAGAACGTGCTCGTGCTCGGCGCGACCGGTGCGGTCGGGCTCGTCGCCGTCCAGACGGCAAAGCTGCTCGGCGCTGCGCGGGTCGTCGCTGCAGGTCGAAGCGACACGGGCCTCGAGCGGGCGGCTTCGGTGGGCGCCGACGCGACGATACGGCTCGACGCCGACGACCTCGTTGCCGCATTCAAGGACGCGTTCGGAGGCGAGGGCCCGAGCTACGTGTTCGACCCTGTCTGGGGCGCACCGGTCGCGGCCGCGATCCAGGCCGCGGTCCCGCGCGCGACGATCGTCAACCTCGGACAGTCGGCAGGCGCGACCGCCGAGCTGGCGTCGGCCGCCGTGCGGTTCAAGAACCTTTCGATCCTGGGCCACACGAACTTCGCCGTGTCCGAGGACGAGCTCACCGAGCACTACCACCGCCTTGTCGGCCACGTCACCGCCGGCGACATCGTCTTCGACGTCGATCGCATCCCGCTCGACGAGGTCGCGTCCGCCTGGCAGCGGCAAGCCGAAGGCGCCGGCGGCACGAAGCTCGTGCTCGTCCCCTAGGCCGGCGAGCTACGCGCAGCGCCGAGCAGCTCGTCCAGCTCGGCAAGGCCGGCCGCGTGCCCCAGGGTCGCGTACAGCCCGCGGGCTTCGGTCAGAGGCGCGTCGGCCTCCCGATCGAGCGCGACGAGGCACCGCGCCTGGCCGAGAAGCGCGTCTGCTCGCCCCGGCACCGACCCGTAGCTCTCCCAGCGCGTCGCCGCCTGCTCGTGGAGGGCGAGGGCGTCGGGAAGCCGCGCTTCCGCCTCGGCGAAGACTGCTGCCGCTGCCACGCGAGAGCAGCCCACGCGGCCGATCTCCACCGTCAGACCGTCCGCGAGCTCGCGTGCGAGGTCGAGCGCGTCCCTCGCCGCACACATGCGGGCGATGTCCGGCAGGAAATGCGCGCGGTACCGATCCGCACGTCCGCGCGTGACCTCCAACAGCTCCCGGACGAGATCGCGCAAGCCGCCGGACTCGGTCTGGGTCGCCGAGACGAGCGACGCGACTGCCAGGGTCGGGGCGAGCAACTGCGGGTCGGTCGCCGCCCGCGCCTTGGGCAGCACGTCCTCCACAACCCGCACGGCCGCGGTGCGGTCGCCGCGACACGCGAGCACGAGGGCGCGGAACGGAAGCCCCAGCATCTTCGGCTCCCCGCTCCCATAGTCCTCAGCCACCGCTGCGAGCTCGTCGGTGATCTCAATCACCTCGTCCCAGCACCCGAGGTCGTAGCGGACCCACGTCGACTCGGCCCGGGACCACATCACCGCACCTCTGAGCCCATGGGCCTCGTCGAACGCCCGCGTGATCTCGTACCGGTCGAGCCCCTCGCGCGCTCCGACGCAGAACCAAATTTCGCCGGCCAGGTTCAGGTGCGCGATCCCGGTCTCCAGCGCTCTGCCCGCCTGGCGGCTCCGCGCGAGCGATTCCTCGAGATCCTCGAGACCGCCGAGGTCGCCCATGTCGGCTCGCGCAATCCCGCGGTACTGGAGGGCCGCGGCCAGATACTCGTCCGCGCCCTGCTGCACGGCCATCTCAACCGCCGCGTTCGTCGCCTCGAGACCCTCGGCGACCCGGCCGTCCATCGCCGCGCTCCCCGCCTCCCGCATCAGCAACTTCGCGAGCACCCGCCCTGGCGGATGGCGTTCGATGAGCTCCCGGGCCTCCGCGGTGCGCTCGCGCCCCTCTGCGTACCTGCCTTCCCACCCGAGGTAGCGCGCCAGGTCGAGGAGCGCATCCGCGGCGCCGAGCTCGTCGCGTCCCAGGAGGAAGAGCTCCGTGGCACGGACGGCGTCTTCCTCGGCGCGGGCTCCCGACAGCGAGGAGGCGGTACGCGCCGCCTTCAGCAGGACCGGCGCCTGGGCCGGGTCGTCGGGCTCGTAGAGCGCGAGCGCCCGTCGGTAGAACTCGTCGGCCAGCTCCTGGTCGAGGGCCGTCGCGCGATCGCCGGCGAGCACGAGCGTCCGCCGTACGTCGGGCAGCAGCTCGGCGGCGGCAGCATCGTCGCCCGCCGCACGAGCGAGCTCGAGCGCCTCCTGATAGTGGAACGCGAGGACGTCCGCGAGGTCCTCGACCCGTTCCCCGGCCTTCGCCTCGAGCCACGCGGCCGCCGCGCGATGCTTCCGTGCGCGGGCCGCCCTCGGGATCTGGCCATAGGCGACGTCGCGCACGAGGACGTGCCAGAAGGCGTACTCGCTCTCGCCCTCCATCGAGCTCCGTCGTGCCGGCCGGACGAGCTCCTTGCGCGAGAGCTCGTGGAGTGCGAACTCGACCTCGTGCTCGTCGCGCTCCCCCATCGCGACAAGCGCGCCGGCCCAGAACACCTTTCCGAGCACCGCAGCGTCCTGGAGCAGGCCCTTGCGCTCGGGCGTGAGCGTGTCGAGGCGCGCCGCGATCAAGGCGTGGACGCTTTCCGGGAACGCGATTCCGGCGTCGTCGCCGCCGAGGCCACGGTCCGCGACCAACCGGACGAACTCCTCCGCGTAGAGAGGGTTGCCACCCGCGCGCTCGAGAATCGCAGCCTGCACCTGCTCCGACACCGCCTGCTCGAGCAGGCCCTGGACGAGTTCGTCCGTCTCCCGCTCCGACAGCGGCGCGAGGCTGAGCATATGGGCGTTCCGCGTCCCGGCACCCCAGGTCGGGTGTGCTTCGAACAGCTCCGGCCGGGCGGTGCACAGAAGCAGGAGCGGCACGCCTTCCGCCCACTCGGCGAGGTACGAGAGGAAGTCGAGCAGCGCGGTGTCGGCCCAGTGCAGGTCCTCGACCACGACGACCGCAGGGCCGTCGGACGCGATCGACTCGACGAACCGCCGCCACGCGAGGAACGACTCGTCGCGCGACACGGACTGGCCCGAGCCGACCCCGAGCAGCGGCAGCAATCGTGCCTCGAGCCAATCGCGCTCCTCGCCGTCGGCGAGCACGTTCTCGAGCTTTGCGCCCGCCACCTCCGCGGAATCCGACTCGAAGATCCCGGCGTGGGCCTTGACGATCTCGCCGAGCGCCCAGAACGTGATCCCGTCGCCATAGGGGAGGCATCGACCCTGACGCCAAGCGGTCAGCTCGACCCGCTCGTCGACGTAGCGGAAGAGCTCGGCGCACAACCTGCTCTTGCCCACGCCAGGCTCCCCCACGAGCGTGACGAGCTGGACCGCCGAGTCGCGGGCGCAGCGGTCGAACAGGCCCTGGAGCAACGTCTTCTCGACGTCGCGGCCGACGAACGGCGAATCCTGCGCCCGGATCAGGTCCGCGCCGAAGCGGGCGCGCGCCTCGACGGCCCGGTAGAGCTCCACGGCCTCGCGCTTGCCCTTGACCGCGACGGGCTCGAGCGACTCGTAGGTGAAGACCCGTTCCGTCTGCCGGTACGTCTCCCCGGAGACGGCGACAGCGTTCACCGGTGCCGACGACTGGATCCGCGCAGCCGTGTTCACGACATCGCCCGCCACGATCCCTTCTCCTTCCTCCGGGCGGGCGCCGAGCGACACGACGGCCTGCCCGGTGGCGATGCCGATCCTGACCTTGAGCTCGAGCCTCGCGTCCTGCTCGTTGAGCTCCACGATCGCCTCGAGGATCCGGAGCCCCGCCCGGACCGCGCGCTCGGGGTCGTCCTCGTGGGCCGCCGGCGCCCCGAACACGGCCATCACCGCGTCGCCGATGAACTTCTCGACCGTCCCGCCGTAACGCTCGAGCTCGTGGCGGAGGGTGGCGTGATACGGGCGGATGCGCGCGCGGACGTCCTCCGGATCGGCCGACTCCGACGCGGCGGTGAAGCCGACGAGGTCGCAGAAGAGCACGGAGACGACCTTCCGCTCCTCGCTCGGAGCGCCGGACGTGACGCCCTGAAGCGGGGCGGCGCACTCGCTGCAGAACTTCGCGCCCGCGGCGTTCTCGAAACCGCAGCGTGGGCAGGTCACGCGCGCAGCGTAGTGATCGTCACGGCTCGGAGCGAGAGGCGACCCGCGCTCACGACGATCCCGCCAGCACCTCGGCGACGAGGGGCTCCGCGTCGATCTCCTCGCCGACCACGATCCAGGCGCGCCGCGTCTCGTGGTGGACGTTGAAGCCGAACGGGCTCCCCTCCGGTAAGCGCGGGGGCAGCTCAGCCACGATCTTCATCAGGTGCTCGTACGGTACGTCTACCCGCTTCTGCGGTCTGAGGTCGAGCGGCTCCGGTTCGCCCGGCGGGACGGCCACTCCGGCCGCGGCCAGTTGCAACGCGAGCGCGGCCCGGTCGACGTCGAGCGCATGGAGAAGCCACGAGCCGTAGCCCGCGTGCCAGATGAGCGCGACGAGCACATCCTCGGCCGCCGGCTCGGAACCACGCACGAGCGCCAGGCCCTCCGCGCGCCCGATCGTGGCGTTCGCCGCGGGCGTGAGCGTCTGCCACTCCGTCGCGGCCGGCTCGACTGGCGGGTCGGCGTGTTCGAGTCCGGTGAGGATCGCCTCCTCGAGCCGCGCCGGCGTCGCACCCGCCGCGCGGAGAGCCTCACCGATGACGCCGTCCGTACGCGACAGCGCGAGGAGCAGGTGCTCCTCACCGACCCAGTGATGGCCGAGCCGCCGAGCCTCCGCCCAGCCCGCTCCGATGTCGGACTTCAGTCCGACACCTCACACGTACGCAACGCGCACTCCGCGGGTGTCCGACTCGAAGTCGGACACCGGTTCACGCCCGCGCGACGGCCGCGTGCAACTCCTCGCCGAACTTCGCGCGCTCGACGAACTCGCCGAAGCCAGGCTCGACCTGGAGCTCGCCGTCGGAGACGACGACCGTGCCGCGGACGAGGACCGTGTCGACGTCGCCCGAGACCTCGGTGCCCTCGTAGAGGTTGTAGTCCGTCTTCGAGTGCTGG
>DASSBI010000037.1:0-2347 GCA_035698965.1 Gaiella sp.
ACGCGACGGTCGTACGGGTTGACCCACTCGAGCCCGGCGCTCGTCGCCCAGATCGAGCCGTCGGGGCGCCGGATCGCCATGTCCGGCCGCGCCCGGGCGAGGTAGGGATCCTGGAACACGACGACCCGCCCGATGAGGTAGATGCCCTTGCGGTGCATCTCGCGCGCGACCTTGTGCGGGTCGTAGTAGTCGCGCACGGCGCCGGCCTTCCGCGCGAGCGCGACACCGGACGGGTTGAAGCCGATCTCGCCGCCCTCATCCTTGACGTCGAGCTCGATCGTGTTCAGCCCGTACTTCGTCAGTGCCTCGTACTCCGCGAGCTTGCCGGGGATCGACGCGAGCGCGGCGGTGACGTGCACCCCGCGGACCTCCACCGGCAGCGGCCGTGGTCGCGCGGCGACCTGGAGCGTCGCCGGTGCATGCGAGGCAGCCTGCGTGCCGGCACCGGCGCCTGCCTTCCCGCTCTTTCCCGCCAGAGTCATCCCGCCCGCGAGGGCGAGCACCGCCAGCAGGAGGATTCCGGCTACGACAGCGCGACGCCGCCGCTTCCGGCGCCGCGAGGACTCCCGACGATCGCGAAAGCGCTCGTTCGGGTCGAGCGATGGATACAGCATGGACACCGGATCCCTGAGTGTAGGGGATCACAGCAGGCGTCGGCGGAGGCGGGGAGTCTACGATCCGCCTCGATGGTGCTCTCCGACAGCGCGATCCGGCGCCTCGTCGAGGCCGGCCGGATCGGTATCGAGCCGTACGACCCGGCGCTCATGCAGCCGTCGAGCCTCGACGTCCGCGTCGACCGCCTGTTCCGGGTGTTTCGGAACTCGCGGTACCCGTACATCGACGTGAAGGCGGAGCAGGAGGGGTTGACAGAGCTCGTCGAGGTCGAGGACACGGAGCCGTTCATCCTCCATCCCGGCGAGTTCGTCCTCGGCTCGACGCTCGAGCGCGTCACGCTCCCCGACGATCTCGTGGCCAGGCTCGAGGGAAAATCGTCGCTTGGCAGGCTCGGTCTCCTGATCCACTCCACGGCGGGCTTCATCGACCCGGGGTTCGACGGGCACGTGACGCTCGAGCTGTCGAACGTCGCAAACCTGCCGATCACGATCTATCCCGGGATGAAGATCGGACAACTGTCGTTCGTGCAGATGTCGGAGCCGGCCGAGACGCCGTACGGATCGGGGGCGCTCGGCTCGAAGTACCAGGGGCAGCGCGGCCCGACGCCGAGCCGCTACTGGCAGAACTTCACGGACGGCGGATGATCCTCGTCACCGGCGCGAGCGGCTTCGTCGGGCGCCACGTCGTCCGCGACCTGGCCGTCGACGGGGTGCGTGTGCGCGCGCTCGTGCGGTCGGCGCGCGGCGCCTCTGTGCTCGAGGGCGTCGACTGCGAGCTGGTCCGCGGTGACGTGACCGACCCGGCGTCGCTGCTCGCCGCGGCGCGCGGCGTTCGGACGATCGTGCACCTCGTCGCGATCGTGGCAGGCGCCCCGGCGACGTTCGAGCGCGTGATGGCGGCCGGCACGGGAAACCTCGTCGAGGCGGCGCGCGAGAGCGGCGTCCGCCGCATCGTGCTGATGAGCGCGCTCGGCACGGGCCCCGGCGCGACCGTCCCCTACTTCCGGGCGAAGTGGGCGGCGGAGCAGGCCGTCGCGTCGTCGGGTGTCGAGCACGCCGTCCTGCGCCCGAGCTTCGTCTTCGGGACGGACGGCGGCGCGCTGCCTCGCTTCCTGAAGATCGCCCGCCTGTCCCCGGTGACGCCGGTGATCGGTCCCGGGACACAGCGTGTCCAGCCGATCTGGGTCGATGATCTCGTCCGGGCCGTCCGCCTCGCGGTCGAGCACGATGGGACGAGCGACCCGATCGAGCTGGGCGGGCCCGAGACCGTCACCTGGAGCGAGCTCTGGCGCCGCATCAAGACGGCGCTCGGCACGCGCCGCCCGGCGATGCACGTGCCGTTCTGGCTCGCCCGCGGGCCTGTGGCGCTGTTCGAGCGGCTGCCGCCTGCGCTCCTGACCCGCGATCAGCTGCGGATGCTCGAGGGCCCGGACAACGTCATCGGCGACGGTGGCGCCTCGCTGCGGCGCCTCGGGCTCGGCGAGCTCCTCCCGCTGGACGAGCAACTGCGCCGGGCCGCTGCTGCACAGCAGCACTGATCCTCCCGCGAAGCGGGAATCCGCAGAAGCGGATCCCCGCCGCTTGACCCCCGCCCTGCGGCGGGGCAGATCCCTGAAGGCGCCCGCTTCGCGGTCGCAAACCCTCTATCCGAACACGCCGAGGGCCGCCTCACGGCGGCCCTCGGACGTTGCGGTACACAGCGTTGGATTTGGTAGAGGCGCTTCCTGCCTGAC
>DASSBI010000038.1:0-9099 GCA_035698965.1 Gaiella sp.
CGCCGCGCGACCAGATCGCGACGAAGGAGCTTTCGGAGTTCGCCTCCCAGCGCGCGTACGTCTACCGGCTCATCAAGCACGACACCACGGCCCCGGATCCGTCGACGCTCGTCGGCGAAGGGCTCCACGAGTAGGAAGGAGTAGGAATGAAGAGAACCGGAGCGAGGCAACGCGGCCGTGCGGTGATCGCGGGCTGCGCGATCCTCCTCGTCGCGGCCCTGTTCGCCGGCGGCGCCACCGGCGCCCCGGGGAAGTCACACGCGACCGCGGTCAGCGTGACGGTCGGCGTCCTGCCGATCGCCAACACACTGCCGCTCGACCTCGGCATCAAGAAGGGCTTCTTCGAGCAGCAGGGGATCGAGATCAAGAAGATCACGGCCCAGAGCGGCAACGACATCATGCTCGGGCTCGCGAACTCCAACATCGACGTCGGATTCGCCGGCTGGGTCCCCGCGATGATCGCGCGGACGACGGGAATCCCCATCAGCGTCGTCGCGCTCAGCGAAGTGGAGAGCACCGACCAGGCGAGCAACTGGCAGAACATCCTCGTCAAGGGCTCGAGCTCGATCCGCACGCCGGCCGACCTCGCCGGGAAGACGATCGCGGTGAACGCGCTCAAGGGCGTCGGCGAGGTGATGATCAGGGCGGCGCTCGACAAGGTCGGGGTCGACCAGAGCTCGATCAAGCTCCTCGCACTGCCGTTCCCGGCGATGCGGGCGGCACTCAACAGCGGCCAGGTCGACGCGATCTGGACGCCCGAGCCGTTCCTCTCGCAGGCGATCACGATCGACGGGGCCCGCGACCTGTTCGCGCCCGGGCCCGTGCTCGGGAAGTACTTCCCGATCGGCGGCTACTTCGTCCGGACCGACTGGGTCGCGAAGAACGGCGACGTCGCGGCCCGGTTCCGCACGGCGATGAACCAGTCGCTCCAGTACTCGCAGAACCACGGCGACGAGATCCGCGACCTCCTGCCGGCGGCGTCGCGCAACATCCGCCTGCCGATCTGGACGACGGTGTTCAACCGCGCGCAGGTCCTCCAGCTCGCGCAGTACGCGAAGAAGTACGGCGTCATCAACTCGCTGCCGAACTTCACGCAGTTCGTGCCGAGCTCGATCGACGGCGGGAAGATCCTGCAGGCGACCCTCGGCAGGCAGTTCATCACGATCCGGCAGGACGGCAAGGTCGTCGCGTCGGTCAAGCCGGGAAAGTACTCCATCATCGTCGCGGACACCTCCAACACGCAGGGATTCCGACTCGTCGGCCCCGGCGTGACGAAGGTGACGGCCGTCAAGGGGACGGGGAAGACGACATGGAACGTGACGCTCAAGAAGGGGAAGTACGTCTACAGCTCGACCGCCAGGCCCGGAGGCAAGAAGACGCTGAAGGTCGCCTGAGCGACCGCGAGGGGGCGGGGCCGTGCATGCGGCCCCGCCCCGTGTGGCGCGTCACGCCGGGTCGACCGCGTCGGGCTCCTGCACGAGGCCCCCGGCCAGTCGAAGAGCTCCGTGAGCGCCTTGAGATCCTCGTCGGTCGAGACGTACGCGAACGTCGCGCCCTCGTAGGCCGGTGCGATCACGTTTGCGCGCCGGCCGCTCGAGATGATTCGATCACCGTCGTGGCGACGATGCGCGCAGCGGTGACGCGTGGCCGTGGGGCGATGGAGGTCGTCGGCGTCGAGGAGCCCGGAGGGCCCGGCCCCGGACAGGTGCTGGTCGCACCGGAGGCCGTCGGCCTGTGCGGCTCCGACTTCCACTACTTCCTCGGCGACATCGGGACGATCGAGGATCCCGCGACGCTCTACCCGCGCATCCAGGGGCACGAGGCCGCCGGGACGATCCTCGAGGTGGGGGCCGACTGCCCGTCCGGGCTCGTCGCGGGAGGGCGCGTCGCGCTCTGGCCGGTCGCGTCGTGCGGCCGTTGCTACGCGTGCCGCATCGGTCGCGGCAACGCGTGCGCGAACATCAGCCTGATCGGCGTCCACCGGGACGGTGCCCTGCAGCAGCGGTTGCTCGCCCCGGCGGGCCAGGTGTTCCCCGTCGGCGACCAGGACCCCGCGCTCGCGTCGCTGATCGAGCCTGTCTCGATCGCCGTTCGCGCCGTGATGCGCGGCCGTGTCGAAGCGGGCGACCGCGTCGTCGTCCTCGGCGCGGGCCCGATCGGACAGGCGCTGGCGCTCGCGGCGACCGACCGCGGAGCGTCCGTGCTGCTCGTCGACACCCTTGCGAGTCGCCTGGTGCGGGGCGAGGCGATGGGGGCCGAGGTGCTGGAGGTCCGAGCCGATGACGACCTCGCCGCGGCGGTGGGCGAGTGGGCGGGCGCCGACGGGCCTCAGGTGGTGATCGAGGCGACGGGCGTGCCGGCCCTGGTCCAGCGCTCCGTCGAGCTCGTCGCGCACGCCGGGCGCGTGGTGGTCGTCGGCCTCTCCCACGACCACGCCCCGGTGCGGGTCGGCGACCTCCCGCTCAAGGAGATCGACGTGCTCGGCGTGAGCTGCTGTGGCGCGGACGAGTTCGCGGCGGCGGTGGAGCTGGTCGGCCGGCGGCGTGACGTCGCGGCTGGCCTCGTCACGCACGAGTTCGGCCTCGAGCAGGCGCCGGAGGCGATCGCGTACGCGATCGCGCACCCGGCCGAGGTGATGAAGGCCGTCGTCCGGGTCGACGCCCCGTGAACGTCTCGTCGCGCTTCGACGTCGCCGGGCACGGTGTGATCGTGACCGGAGGGGCGAGCGGGCTCGGGCTCGCGTACGGCGAGGTGCTCGCCGCGCACGGCGCCGGGGTCACGCTGATCGACGTCGACGAGACGGCCCTCACGCGGGAAGTCGCGCGGCTCGAGGGCGAGGGCCTCGACGTGCGCGGCGCGGTCGCCGACGTGACCGATCACGACGCGCTCGACCGGGTGATCGACGAAGCGGCGGACGTCCACGGCCGGCTCGACGTCGCGTTCGCGAACGCCGGGATCGACTCGGGCGTCGGCTTCGTCGCCGGCTGGGCGGGCAACGAGCGGCCGCGGGTCGAGGAAGGCGCGCTCGAGCGGTACGGCGACGAACGCTGGAACCGCGTCATCGACGTGAACCTGAACGGGATCTTCGCGACGGCGCGCGCGGCGTCGCGTCACATGCGTCCGCGCGGGTACGGACGGATCGTCGTCACCACCTCGCTCGCGGCCACGAAGGTCGAGCCCGTGATCGGCTCGGCGTACATGGCCGCGAAGGCGGGCGCGCGGCATCTCGTCCGTTGTCTCGCGCTCGAGCTCGCGGCCGACGGGATCACGGCGAACGCGATCGCGCCGGGCTTCTTCGTGACCAATATCGGCGGCGGGCACGCCCACGACCCGGCTCTGCAGGCGATGGTCGCGAAGGACGTCCCGATGCACCGCGTCGGACAGCCGGACGACGTGAAGCCGCTCGCGCTCTTCCTCGCCTCGCCCGCCTCGGAGTACGTCACCGGCCAGGAGATCGTGATCGACGGCGGCTGGAGCCTCGGCATCGCCGACTGAAGCGCGCACGCCTCGTGGAAGGTGCCGCGTATAGTCGGCGGGTGGGCGCTCTGCAGGTTCTCGACACGGCAACGGCCGAGACCGTGCGGAAGGTCTGTGACGCGATCGTGCCCGGTTCCGCGCGCGTCCGGCCGGAGGTCTACGTCGACGCGCTGCTCGCCCGGATGGACGAGGGAACGCGCGGCGCCGCGGTCGCCGCGTTCGGGAAAGTCGCCGAGGGCGAGCTCGCCGGCCACGTCGCGACGCAGGAGTTCGCCTGGGTGCGGGCCCTCGCGATCGAGGCGTTCTACAGCGACTTCGTCGCGCCCGGCGTCGAGGAGACCGGCGCGTGGGAGGAGATCGACTTCAACACGCCTCTCGCGACGCGCCTCCAGAAGGACTGGTCGTACCTGGGGATCTCGTGAGCGCGACCGAACGTTTCGACGTCGTGGTCGTCGGCTCGGGCGCCGGCGGCGGGGTCGTCGCCGGAGAGCTCGCCGATCGGGGCCGGAGCGTCCTCCTCCTCGAGGCGGGGCCGCACCGCACGGCGGCGGACTTCACGCGCTGGGAGGCGAAGGCGAACCACGACTTCTGGTGGCCGCTGCGGTTCGCGCCGATCGACGGGGGCGCCGGAGGCGTCGTCGCGCTCCTCGCAGCGCGGTGCGTGGGCGGGACGACGACGGTCAACACCAAGGTCGCGCTGCGCGTTGCCGACCACGACTACGCGAAGTGGTACGCAGCGAGTGGACTGACCGGAGTGGGCGGCGCGCCGATCGGCGCGTCCGACCTCGACCCGCACTACGACCGCGTCGAGCAGCGGCTCGGAGTCCGCGTCCGGTCCGACTGGCGCAAGAGCGTGTACACCGTCGAGCCCGGGTTCCGCGCGCTCGGCTCGCACCTCGAGCCGGTGCACGCGTACACGGATGCGAACTGCATGAGCTGCGGCTCCTGCCTCCAGGGCTGCCCCACCAACGCGGGCAAGTCGACGATGAACACGTACATCCACGACGCGTGGGCGACCGGGAGGCTCGAGCTCCGCGCAGACGCGCCCGTGCAAAGGGTGCTCGTCGAGGGCGGGGAGGCGAGGGGCGTCGAGTACGTCGACGCCGACGGCGCGGCACGACGGGTCGAGGCGGGAGCCGTCGTCGTGGCGGCCGGCACGCTCAACACGCCGCAGCTCCTCGAGCGCTCCGGCCTGCCGGACAGCCCGAGCACGCGGCTTGTCGGGCGCAACCTCGGCTTCCATCCGGTGCGACTCGTCTACGGGCTCTTCGACGAGCCGCAGGACGCGCACATGGTCTACCCGATCTCGGCCCACGCAATGGACCACCAGGCGGACGAGGACGGCGGTTTCGTGATCGAGGCGACGACGATCCAGGATCCGATCGCGTTCGCGACCACGCTGGAGGACGAGAGCGGGCCGCTGTGGGGGCAGCCGCTCGTCGACGCCGTCCGCAAGTTCCGGCGCTGGGTCGGTCTGCTCGCGATGGTGAACGACGAGAACAACGGCACCGTGGCGGTCGACGCGGGCGGGGGAGAGGCGTTCGCCGCGGCCTTCAATGCGAGCGAGAATCAGCGCCTGGATGCTGCTCTGCGGTTCTCGCGCGACGTGCTCGAGGCGGCCGGAGCGACGCAGGTCTGCTGGACGGGCCTCGCCTCGACCCACGTGCAGGGCACGTGCCGCATGGGCAGCGACCCCGAGCGGTCGGTCGTCGACGCCAACGGCCGCGTCTGGGGCGTCGACCGCCTCTACGTCGGCGACGGCTCCGTCGTGCCACGCACCCTCTCGGTCAACCCGTCGCTCACGATCATGGCGCTTGCGAGCCGGCTGGCGGGCCACCTCCACGACGATCCGCACGGGTATCTCGCGTGAGCGTCCGACCGCAGGTTGGCCAATGAGCAACTCGGTCGTCGTCGTCAGTGCCCACTCGGCCGACTTCGTCTGGCGTGCCGCCGGCGCCATCGCGCTGGCGGCCGAGGCGGGCGCCGATGTCCAGGTGATCGCTCTGTCCTACGGGGAGCGTGGCGAGTCGGGCGAGCTCTGGAAGGAGGAGGGGCAGACCGAGGAGCACGTCAAGGAGATCCGCCACGGCGAGGCTCAGGCGGCCGCCGACGCGTTGGGCGCGAGCTTCCGCAGCCTCGACCTCGGGGACTATCCGCTGGTGATGGACGCGCCGGCGGTGGAACGGCTGGCCGACCTCCTGCGCGAGCTGGCGCCTCGCCTCGTCCTGGCGCACGCGGCGCTCGATCCCTTCAACCCCGACCACGGCGTCGCACACGACGCGACCGTCCGCGCGCGGCAGCTCGCGAGCGGCGCGGGAGTCGCGAGCGGCTTCGTCACGATCACGCCGCCCGAGCTCCTCTCGTTCGAGCCGCACCAGCCGGAGCTCTGCGGCTTCGTCCCGACGACGTTCCTCGACATCACGCCCGTCTGGGAGAAGAAGGTCGCGGCGATGGAGGCGATGGGCGCGCAGTCCTACCTGCGGCAGTACTACTCCGAGCGCGCGGGGCATCGCGCGAACCACGCGCGCCGCATCTCCGGACGCGGCGAGATTCGCTACGCCGAGGCGTTCCAGCGAGAGCTGCCGGTGGTGGTGGACGCGCTGTGACGGACTACGCCGAGCTCGCGGCGCTGGGCGTGGCGACGGTGCACGAGGCCGCCGGACGCACGGGAATCGTCGACCTCCCGCTGACCCGGGTGGTGCCTGGCTCACGTGCTGCGGGACGGGCACGCACGGCGCTCTGCGCGCCAGGGGACAACACCATGGTGCATGCGCTCGTCGCGCACGCGCGCCCGAGCGACGTCCTCGTCCTGACGAGCGCCGAGCCCGCGCCCGTTGCGTTCGTCGGCGATCTGCTCGCGACGCAAGCCCGGGCGCAAGGGGTTGCGGCGATGCTCGTCGACGGGGCAGTTCGCGACCTCGACGAGCTTGCCGATCTCGGACTGCCGATCTGGACGCGCTTCGTTCGGGCGCAGGGTGCGACCAAAGGAGAGGTCGGGAAGCTCGACGTTCCGGTGGTCGTCGGCGGCGTCGAGATCCGCCCGGGCGACCTCGTCGTGATGGACGGTGACGGCGCCGTCGTCGTGCCTGCCGACGGCGTCGAGGCGGTGCTGTCGGCCGCGCGCGAGCGGGCGGACAGGGAGACCGCGGTGCGGCAGCGCTACCGCGACGGCGAGCTCTCGTACGACCTGCAGGGCCTGCGCGCGCTCGTCGAGGGCTGATGGAGGGCTTGGAGGTCGCCGTGCTGGGCCTGGGGGAGGCCGGCGGCCGGATCGCCGCCGACCTCGTCGCCGCCGGATGCGCGGTGCGCGGATGGGATCCGATCGCGCGGCCCGCCGGCATCCCCGCCGCGGCCGACGGCGCATCCGCCGTGCGGGGTGCCGAGGTCGTTCTCAGCATCAACGCCGCTGCCGTCGCGCTCGAGGTGGCGCACGACGTCGCCGGCTCGCTCGGGCCTGCCGCGGTCTACGCGGACTGCAACACCTCGTCCCCCGCGCTCAAGCAAGCGGTCGCGGCACGCGTGCCAGGCCGCTTCGCCGACGTCGCGCTCGTCGGCACGGTGCCGAGCCTCGGCCTCCGGACACCGGCGCTGGCCGCGGGAGCGGGCGCAGAGCGGTTCGCCGAGCTCTTCCGGCCCCTCGGGATGCCGATCGAGGTCGTCGGCCCTCGTCCGGGCGCCGCGGCGGGCCTGAAGCTCCTCCGGAGCGTCTTCATGAAAGGCCTCGCCGCCGCGGCGATCGAGAGCGTCGCGGCGGCACGGGCGGCGGGCGCCGAGGACTGGGTCCGCGCGGACATCGCCTCCGTGATCGGCGAGCCCCTGCTCGAGCGACTGCTCGACGGATCGAAGGTCCACGCGGCGCGTCGGCAGGACGAGATGCACGCCGCCGCCGACTATCTCGCGGAGCTGGGCGTCAGCCCCCGCATTGCGGTGGCCGCGGCCGAGTGGCTCGCGCAGCTCGAGGACGCAGATCAGTAGAACCCCGCAACCGGTTCCGCGCGAACCCACATGGCAGACGCTCGCACGCGTCGCATAGTCACCGCATGGCGTGGAAGCGCGAGCCGCACATGATCGAGGCCGGCGATTGGGAGGACCGCAGCGGCCGGCCGCGGGCGCTCGTCGAGAACCCCGACGCCGCGCAGCTCTGGGCGTACGCGGAGATCCTGCGCGAGGCGGGATACGAGGTTGCCACCTGTGCCGGCGAGCATCCCAACGGGACGGATCTTTGTCCCTTGATCGAGACGGGTCATTGCTCGCTCGTCGAGGGCGCCGACGTCGTCGTCTCCACCTGCTCGGTCGGGCGCGGCGACCGGCTGCTCGCCGTCCTCGGCCTGACCGGCTCGACACCGGTCGTCTTCGAGGCGCCGAAGCCAGACTTCGAGCGCTACGCGCACCTGGCCGAGAATGCGACGCTCGTCCCGATGCCTGTCACCCGGCGGGCGTTGGTCGACGCAGTGGCGGCAGCCAGCGCCGAGGCGACGGAGGGCGTCCCGCCCCCGGCCGCGTGACCACGAACGTCGAGTAACAGATCCCGACTGGCCCTAGGCGGGGACGAGGCGGTGGCCCATGCCGAGCGAGATCTCGTCCGCCGTCTTCTTGACCGCGGGGCCGAAGCGCGCGATCAGCTCGTCCATCGACCCCATCGTGCGGTGGATCGCGAGATTGAGCGCCGCCAGGACCTCGCCCGAGTGCGCGTGGATCGGTGCGGCGATCGATCGCAGCCCGTACGCGAGCTCCTCGTCGTTGACGGCGATGCCGGCGGCGCGGATCCGCTCGAGCTCGACGCGGAAGGCGTCCGCGTCGGTGATCGTGTTCGGCCCGCGAACGACGAAGTCGATCCGCGCGATCAGCTCCTCGCGCCGGTCCTCGGAGACGAACGCGAGGATCGCCTTGCCCATCGCCGTGCAGTACGCGGGCAGCCGGGCCCCGACGTGGAGGTTGAGGTCGATCTCGCGTTGCCCCGGCTGCGCCGTGCGGCAGCGCTCGATGTAGACGACGTCGGTCCCGTCGAGAATCGCGAGGTTGACCGTGTGCCCCGTCTCGTCGGACAGCCGGCGCAGGTGGGGGGCGGAGATCTCGCGTACGTCCATGGAGTTGATCGCCGAGAACCCGAGATCGAGCACCTTGGGCCCGAGCCGGTAGCGCTTCGAGTCCGGGTCCTGCTGGAGGTAGCCGAGCTGCGCGAGGGTCGCGATGTAGCGGTGCGCGGTGCTGCGGCTCAGAGACAGCTCGCGTGAGAGCTCACTGACGCCGATGAGCGGCCGCTCGGAGTCGAAGGCGGAAAGGATCGCCAGGCCGCGTTCGAGCGACTGCGAGGTGCCGGTCCCGGTCTCCGCCACGCCGCCGATCGTAGCGCGTTGTCTCATTCACTGGAACGCCGTCTTGACAAACGGGCAGACCCCTGAGAGGGTCGAGGCGTTCTCGCCGGGACGTCGCCGTCCCGCATCCGCATGCGGGGCGCCGGCGGCTCCACGCGGGTTCTAGCAACGGGAGGATCGTGACGGACGGCGGGCAGGTCGAGCTGGTTGCGCTCTACTGGACGGTCTCGGGCCCCGTCGAGGTGCACGTCGGCCGGGAGTGGAGCCTCTTCGACTGGGCCGACCGCTGCGCGGAGGCCCGCAAGGT
>DASSBI010000039.1:0-7443 GCA_035698965.1 Gaiella sp.
GACCGAGGCAGGCCCGCCGGAGAGGATCAGCGCCGCGGGATTGCGCGCGCGAAGCTCGTCGGCGCCGAGCCGGTGGGAGACGAGCTCGGAGTAGACGCGCGCTTCGCGCACCCGTCGAGCGATCAGCTGGCTGTACTGGCCGCCGAAGTCCAGGACGAGGACCGGGCGGTCCTCCGGTGAGGGCTCCGCCGCGGGGAAGGGGATGACCTCAGCCTCGGCGATAGTTCGGCGCGTCCTTCGTGATCGTCACGTCGTGGGGATGGCTCTCGCGCAAACCTGCGCCTGTGATGCGGACGAAGCGCGCGTCCTGGAGCGCCTCGATCGTCGGCGCGCCGCAGTAGCCCATCGCCTGCCGGACGCCGCCGACGACCTGGTGGACGATCGGCCCGAGCGGCCCCTTGTAGGCGACGCGGCCCTCGATCCCCTCCGGGATCAGCTCCGCGACGTCCTCGACGTCGCCCTGGAAGTAGCGGTCCTTCGAGAACGACCGCGCCTTCATCGCACCGAGCGAGCCCATCCCACGGTACTCCTTGAAGCGCTCGCCCTGGACGACGATCACGCCGCCCGGCGCCTCGTCGGTCCCCGCGAGCATCGAGCCGAGCATGACGGTGTCCGCGCCCGCCGCAATCGCCTTCGCGACGTCGCCCGACGAGGTGATCCCGCCGTCTGCGATCACCGGCACGTCGTGGTCGGCGGCGACCGACGCGATGTCCCATACGGCCGTCACCTGCGGCACCCCGACCCCCGCCACGACGCGCGTGGTGCAGATCGACCCAGGTCCTTGGCCGCACTTCAAGCAGTCCGCGCCGGCGTCGATGAGCGCCTCGGCGGCCTCCGCGGTAGAGATGTTGCCGGCGACGATCTCGATGTCATGGGTGTCCTTGAGCCGGCGCACCATCTCGACGACGCCGAGCGAGTGCCCGTGCGCCGTGTCGACGACCAGGGCGTCCACCTCCGCGTCGACCAGCGCTGCCGCGCGCTCGACCGCGTCGGTGCCGACGCCGACTGCGGCCGCCACCCGCAGCCGTCCGCGCTCGTCCTTCGTCGCGAGCGGGTAGGCCTCGCGCTTCGAGATGTCCTTCACGGTGATCAGGCCCTTGAGCCGGCCGTCGAGATCGACGATCGGCAGCTTCTCGATGCGGTGGCGGCCGAGAATCGCCTGCGCCTCCTCGAGCGTCGTCCCGACAGGCGCGGTGACCAGACCTTCCTTCGTCATCGCCTCGGCGACGCGCCTGGTCGACGGGACGCCGAAGCGGAGGTCGCGGTTCGTCAGGATCCCGACGAGCACGCCGTCAGCGTCGGTGATCGGGATCCCGGAGACGCGGTAGCGCTCCATCAGCGCGAGCGCGTCACCCACGAGAGCGTCCGGTGAGAGCGTGACGGGCTCGACGATCATTCCCGCCTCGGAGCGCTTGACCTTGTCGACCTCGGCGACCTGGTCGGCTATCGAGAGATTGCGGTGCAGGACGCCGATGCCGCCGAGTCGCGCCAGCGCGATCGCCATCCGCGCCTCGGTGACGGTGTCCATCGCGGCGGAGAGGAGCGGGATCTCGAGCGCGATCGTCCGGGTCAGCCGGCTGGCGGTGGAGACGTCGTTCGGGAGGACCGCCGATTCGGCCGGCACGAGCAGGACGTCGTCGAAGGTGAGGCCTTCCTTCGCGAACTTGTCCTCGCGCTCGACCAAGTGAGACGATCCTAGCGCGCGGCCCGGAAGGCCTGCGGCTCCGTTCGGTCGCCTGGTGTCCGACTTAAAGTCGGACACCAGGCGTCCCTACGACACCGGTTGCAGTTCGCGCAGCTCCACCGCCGCGGCGAGGCGGCGCGCCTCGGCGGGGTCGAAGCGGCCTGCGCCGACGTCCAGCACCGACGCGGCGCCCGTCGCGACGGCCGATCGCAGCGCCTCCTCGGCCGAGGCAGAGCTGTCGAGTACCGAGGCGAGCCACTGCGCAAGGAACGCGTCGCCGGCGCCGACCTCCGAGACAGGCTCGAGGCGCGGCACGTCGACCCGGTAGCGCCGGACCTGGCGATCCTCGCGGATGAGCGCGAAGCAGCCGCTCTCGAGCGTGATCTGGACGTTCCGGGCACCGAGCTCCGCGACGGCCTCGAGCGCCATCACGAAGTCCTCCTCGTCGTTCAGCTCCTGGCCCACGAGCTGCTCGGCCTCGTGCTGGTTCGGCGACACGAGCCACGGCTCGGCCTCGACCCCGAGGCGGAGCGGCTCGCCCTCCGCGTCGAGCACGACACGGACGCTGCGCCGCTGCAGCTCGCGTGCAGCCTCGGCGTAAAACGTGTCGGCGACGCCGCGTGGCAACGAGCCCGCGAGGACGACCGCGTCTGCACCGCGGGAGAGGTAGCGCAGCTTGTCCATCAGCATGCCGAGCTCGGTTTCCGTGACCTTCGGGCCCCATTCGTTGATCTCGGTCTGCGTTCCCGAGGTGGGATCGACGACGAGGGTGGAGGTTCGCGACTCGTCGCCGATGCGCACGAAGTCGTTGAGGATCGCCTCGCCGGTCAGCTCCTCGACGATGCGCGTGCCCGTGCGACCGCCGGCGAGGCCGGTGGCGACGACTGGCACATGGAGCTGCTTGAGCGCGCGCGCCACGTTGATCCCCTTGCCGCCGGCGAGCGTCAGGACGTCGCTCGCGCGGTGCCGCTGGCCGAGGTGGAGCGTCGGGACGGTCAGCGAGCGGTCGAGCGCGGCGTTGAGGGTGACGGTGACGATCACGGCGAGTCCCGGCGCGTCAGGAGACGACCCCCACGAGATGATGAACTGCGCGGCGGGTGACCCACCATCCCTTTCCGGCGGCCCCCGGCTCGCTGCGCGACTCGGACGCGACGAGCGGCGATCGCGCGACGACGCGCGCGCCGTCCGTGACCACGACCGTCCCGATCCTCTGGCCTGCTGCGACCGGAAGCGCGAGGACGCCGGGCACGACGACCCGCTCGGTGAGCGGTCTGTCTGTGGACGCCGGCCGGACGATCCGCCGTGGCGCGACGGCGGGAACGGGCGCAAGCCCCCAGCCTACGGGGAGCGTCGCGTACGTGCGCCCGGGGTCGACGACAGTCACGCGCCGGTAGCTGTCGAGGCCGAACCGGAGCAGCGCCGCGAGATCGCTGTCGCGTTGCGCCTCGGTGGGCGAGCCGAGCACGACCGCGGTGATACCCACCCCGTCCTTCCGCGCAAACGCGGCTTGCGACCACCCGGCGTCGAAGGTGTGACCGGTCTTGCCACCGACGAGGCCGCCGAAGCGACCGAGCAGGTTGTCGGTCGACTCGACCACGCGACCGTCCGAGAGGGTCGCGCGGGACATTCCCACGTAGTGCCGGATCACGGGCACGCGGAGCGCGTCGCGAACGAGCACGGCGGTGTCGCGTGCGGTCGAGACGTGGCCGGGCTCGTCGAGGCCGTGCGGATTGCGGTAGTGCGTGCCAC
The DNA here is from genome assembly GCA_035698965.1 of Gaiella sp. GTDB lineage: Bacteria > Actinomycetota > Thermoleophilia > Gaiellales > Gaiellaceae > Gaiella. The sequence goes on from DASSBI010000039.1 coordinate 3,434, forward strand.
GGAGGCCGAGCTCGGCGGCCTTCCGGTTCATGAGTGTCACGAAGCGGGTCTCGCTCCCGCCCGCGGCGACCGCCAGGGTGGTCGCCGCATCGTTGGCGCTCGGCACGAGGGCCCCGATGAGGAGGTCGCGGACGGAGATACGCTGGCCGGCACGGAGATCGAGCGTGGACTCTCCGATCCGTGCGGCGACCGGCGGCACCGTGACCACGTCGTCGAGCGAGAGGTACTCGAGCGCGACGAGGGCTGTCATCAGCTTCGTGATGCTCGCCATCGCCCGCGGCGCGTCGGCACGTCTCGCCGCGAGCGTGTGTCCGTCGACGGAGCTCTGCACGATGTACGCCTGCGCCTGCACCGCCGGAGCGGTCGCGCCGTGGGCGGAGGCGGAGACGGCGAGAACGGCGATCGCGACGGCGAGACCGAGGCGCGTCACGCCGGCCAAGGCTCGTGGACGCCGCGCGCCCGAAGCGGGGCCGATCACCACCCCGCCGCTCCCCACACGGCGGCCGACAGCCGCGCCGCTTCGGCGCCGGCCGCGGCCCGCCAGTCGTCCGGCGGTGCGTCGCGGTACGCGTAGATAACAGACCTGGAGGCGTTGACGAGGGCGCTCGCCGGGCCGCTCGTGAACGCCCGCGCCACGTCAGCGGGGCTCGCGCCCTGCGCGCCGACGCCGGGGAGCAGGATGATCGCTCGGGGCATCGCACGGCGCGCCTCGCCGACGATGCGCGGGACGGTAGCGCCGACCACGGCGCCGACGCTCGACAGGCCGCCTGCGCCGACGATGTCCTCGCCCCACTCGTCCACGAGCTGCGCGACGTGCTGCCACAGCGGACGACCGTCGGCGAGCATCGCGTCCTGGAGCTCCGTGGCGCCGGCGTTCGAGGTGCGGACGAGCAGGAACAGCCCCGCGCCGTCGCGGCGACAAGCGGCGAGGAAAGGGTCGACCGAGTCGCGGCCGAGGTAGGGGTTGAGCGTCAGCGCGTCCGCCAGGGGTGCCTCGCCGGGCCTCGGCTCGAGGAACGCGGTCGCGTACGCGCGGGCGGTCGAGCCGATGTCGCCCCGCTTCGCGTCGGCGATCACCAGCAGGCCGGCCGCGCGCGCGTAGCGGGCGACGGCCTCGAAGGCACGCCAGCCGTCGCTGCCGAGCGCCTCGAAGAACGCGGCCTGCGGCTTGACGGCGACGACGTACGGCGCGACGGCGTCGACGATCCCCTTGCAGAACCGCTCAACGGCCCCCGCCGCTGCGGCGCGTCCGGCGTCGGCCTCGCCGCGCAGCTCGACGGGCAGCAGGTCGACGACGGGATCCAGCCCGACGACGAGCTGCGATCGCTTGCGCTCGACCGCGTCGGCGAGGCGGTCCGCGAACGGCGTCGGAGCGCCTGCGGCGTCGCCCGTCACGCGGCCAAGGGTAGCCCGCCGACCAGCGCGCAGATCGCATCGACCTCGAGAGCGCAGACCCGGAGCTCGGGCGGGGGCCGCCGCAGGAACGATGCGACGAGACGCAGCTCGTCGGCGTCCTCGGGCGCGCGCGAGAGCGTCGCACGCCGTGCCTCGGCGACGAGCGCCGCGGCCTCGTGCGCCGCGCCTGCTCCCCGCGGCAGGAGCCGCGTCGCCGCGACACGCCCCGCCGTTATCGCGTGGACGCGGACGAAGCCGGGGTCGCGCGCCGGGACTGCGACGCAGGTGCAGAGCGACCGGAGTCGCTCGAGCTCGCGCAGCTCCTCGACGGCCGCCTCCAGCCCGGCGAGGCGGTCGCGCAGGCGCCCGGCGTCCTCGAAGCGAAGCGCGCGACCCAGACTGCGGACCCGTGCGCGGAGCGCGGGCAGCGCCGCGTCGAGGTCGTCGGAGTCGTGGCCCTCGAGCGCGCGAGCCGCGCTCCGGGCAGGCCCACGTCCGGGCAGCGGGCCGAACGGCGTGGGGTCGGTGGTCGTCGTCCAGCGGCCTCCGCACCGGCGCAAGTAGACGTGCCGGTCCGGCCGCGTGCTGCGCGCGTTCGCCGGCGGGCGGAGCTCACGGAGCAGCTTGAGCTCCTCGAGCGCCGCCTCGAGCTCCGAGCCGGTCTCCCGCCACTCGACGTCCTCGAGCGCCCCGAGGGCGGCTTCGACCGCGGGCCGCTGGCGGCCGCCCGCGAAGTAGGAGCGCAGCCTGGCCCGCAGGTCGCGCGCCCTGCCGACGTAGAGCGCGAGCCCGGCGCGGCCGCGGAAGATGTAGACGCCGGGACGCGCCGGCGCGCCCGCCACGAGCGAGCGCTTCGCGTGCAGGCGCCGTGCCCGCGGCGCCGCGAGCTCGACGAGGTCGGCGAGCGTTCTCGCCCCACGCTCCTGCGCGAGCCCGATCAGGACGACGAGGATCTCCGCCGTGGCGCGGGCGTCGGGAAGCGCTCGATGGCATGGCTCCGTCGACACGCCGAAGAAGTGCGCGAGGGATGCGAGCCCGACCTTCTTCGTGCGCTCGCCGAGCAGGCGCCGCGCGAGCCAGACGGTGTCGACGACCGGCGCAGCGATGCGACGCCCCGTGAGGAGCTCGACCTCCCGGTCGAGGAAGGCGAGGTCGAAGCGGGCGTTGTGCGCGACGATCGCCGCGTCCCCGGCGAACGCGAGCAGGCGACGGACGGCCAGCTCGGCGCGCGGCGCGCCCCTGAGCGTCTCGGCGCGGATCCCGGTGAGGGATGTGACGGCGGCGGGAAGCGCGACCCTCGGGTCGACCAGCGTCTCGAACGCGTCCTCGAGCTCGAGCGCCCGGACGCGCTGAGCTCCGATCTCGCAGATTCGCGAGGTGCGCGGCGAGAGACCCGTCGTCTCGAGATCGACGACGACGAAATGCGCGTCCTCGAGCGGGACGTCCGCCCCCGGGGGCGACGCGAGGCCCACGGACGTTCCTCGCCATGCGAGCCGCGCGTCGCCGGTGACGACGTCGTCGAGCAGCGACCGGGCGAGCGCCGTCGGCGCGCTCGCCAGCGCGAACAGCGTCCGCGCCGCCTCGTCGGCCGGCACCGGCCCCCGCCGCGCCTCGACGAGCTCGACGAGTCGATCGGCGGCATCGAACGACAGTTGCATGCGCCGGAGCGTAAACGAACGTATGTTCGTAGACAAGCACGGCAGGCTCACCGCCGGTCGTCGCCGAACGGTGTCCGACTTAAAGTCGGACACCTTGCGTCCACCGGGCACCTCCAGGGACGCGGGGGATCCCCAGCGCTCGGGAAGAGGATGATCCGGTTGGCTGGCCGCTACGTGAGCGCCTGGTTGAGGGCGTCGCGGTGCTCCGCGACATATGCGAGGTCGCGGAGCATTCCCTCGCCGTGAGTCCGTTCCTGCCACATCTCGGACCAGCCGGGCTTCCCTTCTCGGCCCCAGGCCTCGAGCGTCTCGAATGAGCACCGAATGCGCCGCTCCACCGCCCCCACGAGTGTGCCCGTTCGCGGCCGGTGAGGCCGTACTCGTCGGACAGCAAGCGGAGGCGAGAGGCCCGCGCCGCGACGTCCGTTGTCCAGCCTCGTTGGGTGGCGTCGGCGTAGAGAGGAACGAACCGCCAGACGGCATAGGCGATGTCCCACATCGGAGGGCCGGGAGACGCCAAGTCCCAGTCGAGAAACGCAACCGGCCGGCAGACCGTCCTGAAAGACGGCGTTGAATGGAGCGAGGTCGTTGTGGCAGACGATCTCACCGTCTTTCGGAGCGCCGACCATCACCTGCGACCGCGAGTCGGGGGCGGCTCGAAGGTGCGGCAGACGTCGTGGTAACGGCGGATGAGATGTGCCGTCGCAACGAGCGCCCGTTCCGACCAAACCCACTCCGGGTCACCCGAGGCGTCGGTGACTCCGTGGAGATGCGCCAGCATCTCGCGCCCCGCCACGTCGAAACCGAGCACACGCGGAGCGCCGTCGAAGCCGTGCTGCTCGAGATGCTTCAAGAGCTCATGAACCGTGGATGTCCGGGTTCCGGCTCTCCGTCGCACCGTGGCCCCTACTCGAACGACAGGACTGAGATTGCCGCCGGTGAGGACTTCTTCGCGAA
>DASSBI010000040.1:0-4067 GCA_035698965.1 Gaiella sp.
GCTTGCGATGTCGCCGCCCGCCGCGGCGGAGCTCCTCGAGCTCGCCGGCCGGTCAGGCCTCCGCGTCGGCTGCGCGCCCGACGTCTTCCTCGGCGGCGCCTTCCAGGAGGCGCGCACGCTGATCGACAGCGGCGCGATCGGCCGCCCCCTCGGCGTCTCGGCGACGATGCTCGCAGGCGGGCAGGAGGCCTGGCACCCCGATCCCGACATCTTCTTCCGGGACGGCGCCGGCCCGCTGCTCGACATGGGCCCGTACTACCTGACCGCGATCGTGGCGCTGCTCGGGCCGGTCGTCCGAGCCGCGGGCCTTTCCTCGACATTCGTCGCCGAGCGAACGATCGAGATCGGGCCCCGTCGCGGCGAGCGCTTCGCCGCCGAGACGCCGACCCACACGACGGCGGCACTCGAGCTCGGATGCGGCGCCACGGCGACGCTCCTCGCGACCTTCGAGGCGCCGAGTCACTACTCCTCGACGTTCCTCGTGCTCGGCTCGGAGGGGACGCTGCTGCTTCCCGACCCGAACATGTTCGGCGAGACGATCCGGCTCCGCGGCGGCCGCGGCGACTGGCAGGTGCACCCGTATCGCTCCCGCGGCGCGCGCGAGGTGCGCGGCATCGGCGTGCAGGACATGGTCGACGCGATCGCGCACGATCGCGAGCCGCGGGCCTCCGGCCGGCTCGCCCTCCACGTGATCGACGTCGCACGCTCGATCCTCGCCTCGGCGGAGTCCGGAACGACCCTGCAGGTCGGATCGACCGCCGACCGGCCCGACCCGCTCCCGGTCGAGGAGACGGTGGCCGCTCGTCGGGCCGCCTCCTCGAGTTAGCTCGCTGCCAGGAGACGCTCCTCCTCGCGCCGCCGCCGTCCGCGGCGGGTCAGCCACACGGCGACGGCGACCAGCACGAGCGGCGCGGCCGCGACGAGGAGTGCGAGGACGACGACGGCCTCCCAGGCGAGCACGGCCAGCGCCTTGTCGAGGGCGCGGTCGAGCCGCGAGCCCGGCGCGGTGACGGCCGACGACTCCTCGGTGCGCAGTTCGAGCTGGATCGTCGCGTTCCGCGCCACATCGGCCGTCGCTGCACGGCTCGCCCGGAGCTCCCGGAGCTGCGCCTGTGCCTGGGCGCGGCGCTCGAGCAGCCGCGCTCGCTCCGCCGCGGTGTCAGCGCGGTCGATTGCCGCCGTGAGCGCTGCCAGCTGCGCCCGGAGCCGCTCGAGCTGGCGGTCGACCGTGTCGAGCGACTCCTGGAGGTCGTCGATCTGGACATTCTGCGCGAGGATCGTGCCGAGGTCGGAGAGGCGCGTCACCGCTGCGGCCGCCTGGCCGGAAGGGACGCGAAGCGTCAGCGACGCCGCGCCGCTCGAGCCTGTCGCGTACTGGACGGAGACGACGTAGCCGCCGAGGTCGCGGGCAATCGCGAGCGCCTGCTGGGTCGCCGTCGAGAGCGCGTCCGTGTCGTCGACGCCGAGAGTGAGCGTCGCGCTGTAGCGCTGTGCCCGTCCCGTCGTCGGCGCAGGAGCCTTCGCCGTCGCCGCGCCGGCGGCGTCCTGCACCGGCCCGGCAAACGTCGCAGCGCCCGACGGCGCGGTGGCGCTCCGTTCCGCCGTCGCCTTGGAGGCGACCGCCTGCGACGCAACAGGCGGCGGCGAGGGCCGCGTGACACCGACCGCCACCGCGGCTGCGACGGCGACCGCTGCGGCGGCGGGGAGCGCCAGCACGAGCCGTCGTCGATCGCGGAATCGCTCACGCAGGGTGGGTGAGACGGGCTGCGGCGTCGACGCGAGCGTCAGCACCTGGAGCCGCAGCGCGTCGCCTGCGCGCGGGCGCGAGCTGCGCAGCTCGTCGACGATCTCGTTCACGGTCATCCTTCGTTCACCCTCTCCTCGAGTCGCTTGAGCGCCCGCGAGAGCCGCGTGGAGACGGCCGTCGGGCTGATTCCGAGCACGCGCGCAGCAGCGTCGCCGTCGAGCTCGAGCACGATCCGCAGCGCGAGTACCTCGCGCTCTCCCGCGGAAAGCGACGTGAGTGCCGTCTCGAGCCCGGGCGAGAGGCCCTCGACGAAGGCCTCCTCGACGCGCTCGTCGAGCGCGGCCGCCTCCTCGCGCTTGCGCCTCCGCGCCTCGGCCCGGAACCAGTCGAGCGCGGTCGTCCTTGCGATGCCGAGCAGCCAGGTCCGGGCGCTGCCGCGCCGCGGGTCGAAGCGGTCCCACATCCTGAGCGCCTTCTCGAACGTGGAGCTGGAGAGATCCTCGGCCGTCTCGCGATCACGGGTCAGGTAGAGGAGGTAGCCGAACACGTCGTCGAGGTGCGCCTCGGCGGCCTCGGCGAGGCTCCGCGGCGGTCGCGTGGCGAGCGGCTGCTCGAGCGTCATCGCGTGCACGCCTCCTCTACGCCGCCGGCTGCCCTCCGCGTCACAGGGACATTGTCGGCGCGCCGGCGGCCGGCGGGGAATGATCAGGAGGGTGCGGTCTCGGCCTCGCGCACGCGCCGGGCCTCGGCCTCGCGCAGCTCGATCCGGCGGATCTTGCCGGTCAGCGTCTTGGGAAGCGACGGTACGAACTCGACCAGACGCGGGTAGTGGTAGGCCGAGAGGCGCGTGCGGACGTGCTGCTGGATCGCCCTCGCCGTCTCGTCGCTCGGCTCGTGCCCCTCGGCGAGGACGACGAACGCCTTGACGACGCTCCCGCGACGCTCGTCGGGCGAGGCCACGGCGGCCGCCTCGGCGACCGCGGGATGCTCGAGGCACGCGGACTCGACCTCGAACGGGCCGATCCGGTATCCGGCCGCGATGATCACGTCGTCGGCCCGGCCCTCGTACCACACGTAGCCGTCCTCGTCGGTGCGGGCCGCGTCCTTCGTGTGGAACCACTCACCGTCGAAGGTCTCGCGGGCCGCCTCCTCGTTGTTCCAGTATCCGAGCGGGTAGTGCGGATTCGACCGCGCCCGCAGGCAGATCTCGCCGCGCTCCCCCTGCGGCACGCGCTGCTCGTCCTCGTCGAGGATCGCGACGTCCCAGCCCGGCATCGGCCGTCCCATCGAGCCCTCCCGGACCTCCATGAACGGGAAGTTCCCGCACAGGGGGTAGCTCTCCGAGAGGCCGTAGTAGTCGAGCACCGTGACGCCGTACTGGGTGCGGAACCAGCGAATCGCCTCGGGGTTCAGCGGCTCACCGGCCGCGCAGACGATCCTGAACTCCTGGGGGTAGCGCGTCCCGGCGTCGGTGATGCCCATCATCGAGCGGATCGCCGTGGGTGTGCCGAAGACGTTCGTCACTGCGTACTTGGAGAGGAACGCGAGCTGCTTGGCCGGGTCGAAGCCGCCCTCGCGCTCGAAGACGACCTGCACCGCGCCGAAGCGCCACGGGCCGAGCAGCGGCGCGATGCCGGCCGCCCACGCCCACTCGCCCATCCCGTGGAACCGCTCCCCGTCCTGGACGTCGTGGCACAGCTCGAACTCGTTGTGCCCCAGCAGGTACCGGTGCGCGTGGAGGATGCCCTTTGCGAGGCCCGTGGTGCCCGAGGTGTAGTAGAGCTGGGCGGGATCGTCCGCTTCCGTGTCGACCCGTTCGAAGCCCGGGTCGCCCGACGCGATGAGGCTCTCGTCCAGGACGACGACGTGCTCGACGGGGAGATCGAGCGCGCGGACGCGGCCGATGTGCTCCGCGTTCGTGACGAGGATCTTCGCCTGCGAGTCGGTCACGCGGTGACGGATCCCGTCATCGCCGTACAGCACCGACAGCGACAGCAGGATCGCGCCCGCCTTGAACGTTCCGAGGAACGCGGCCGCCGTCTCGGGCCGTGGAGTGAGGAGCATGGCGACGCGGTCACCGACCTCGACGCCGTGCGCACGAAAGACGCTCGCGAGGCGGTTGCTCGCGTCCTGGAGCTCGCCCCAGCTGACCTCGCGCTGGTTGCCGCGATAGTCCTCCCACAGCATCGCGAGCTTCTCGGGCGGGTGCTTGTCGCAGACGTCCTGGGCAATGTTGTAGCGCTCCGGGACGTCCCACCGATGGGCGTCGACCGCCTCCTCGTAGCTCGAGAACCGGCTGTGCGCGGGCATCGCTCCTCCT
>DASSBI010000041.1:0-5540 GCA_035698965.1 Gaiella sp.
CCTCGTCCTCGCGGGCCGCGAGGAGCAGCGGCAGCGTCGGCGTCCCGTCGCGGAGGTCGGTGCCCGGGATCTTCCCCGTCTCGACCGTCTCGCCCGAGCAGTCGAGCACGTCGTCGACGATCTGGAACGCGATCCCGACGAGGCGGCCGAATTCGCCGTTCCCTCCGCCGAGGACACACGCCGCGGCGAAGAGCGAGCCGGTCTTGAGCGCGCACCGCTCGAGGTAGGCGTCGACGCTCGTCGAGGGATCGTGGCGCTGGAGCCGCTGCATCGCCTCACCCCGCGCAAGGGCGAGCGACGCGTCCGCGAGCGCTGAGACCTGCCGGTGCGATCCGGTCGCCGCCAGCAGCGCGAACGCGGCCGCGAACAGATGGTCGCCTGCGGCCTTCGCGGCGTCGGATCCGTGCTGCGTCCAGGCGGCGGCGCGGCCACGGCGGACGTGCGCACCGTCGACGATGTCGTCGTGGATCAGCGTCGCCATGTGGACGAGCTCGATCGCGACGCCCTCCACGACCGGCGGCTCCGCGCCGACGGGCGACGAGAGGAAGGTCAGCGTCGGCCGCAGCCGCTTCCCGCCGGCCGCCAGCGCGTCCGCACCCACGGCGGCGACCGTGCCGGGATGGGCGGCAACAACGGCCTCGAGGCGATCCTCGACAGCGCCGAGGTAGTCGCGCAGGCCCTCGACCGACGCGATCGTCTCGAGCGCGCTAATCGCCGCGCTCCGCGGTCGCGACGGCGGTGTGCAGCGCGACGATCGTCCCGCCCATGAGGCGGAACCGCACCTGGTCGAACCCGTGGCGCTCGAGCAGCGCGGCGAGCTCCTCGGCGCCCGGGAAGCGGCGCACGCTCGCCGGGAGGTAGGTGTACGCCTTGCCGCCCGGCAGCACCTTCCCGAGCAGCGGCACGATCCGGTCGAACCAGAGGGAGAAGAACGGCCGGAGGAGCCCGCGTGGCTGCGTGATCTCGAGGATCGCCAGCCGGCCGCCCGGCCGGAGAACCCGCCGCAGCTCCGCCACGCCCCGTTCCAGGTCGACGACGTTGCGGACGCCGAACCCGACCGTCGCGGCCTCGAACGACGCATCCTCGAACGGCAGCGCGAGCATGTCGCCGTCGACCCACTCGATCGTCGTCGACTTGCGGCGCGCGCGCTGGAGCATGGCGGGAGAGAAGTCGAGCCCGGTCACGTGCCCGCCTTCGCCCTCGGCGGCGATCGCGAGGTCACCCGTGCCGCAGCACGCGTCGAGCACGCGGTCTCCGGGCTGCACGACCGCCTCGACCGCAAGCCGCCGCCACGACCGGTCGAGCCCGAGAGTCATGACACGGTTCATCGCGTCGTACACCGGCGCGATGCGGTCGAACAGCCGCCGCACCTCGTTCGGCGCCAGTGAGCCCGACTCGTACGTCACGCGGAGAGCGTAACCGCCTGGCCTGGAGCGGCCGCTACCCGCCGCCGCGGCTCGCGTCCAGGAAGGTCGCAAGCTTCGTGAGGTTCTCGTCGCCGAGATAGCCGTACGAGATCATCACGTTGTTGCCGTACTGCGCCGGGTTCGACACGTAGGACTTGAAGAAGTCCACGCCGCGGCCCGACGCTCCGATGTCGCTCAGGTTCGGCGCGCCGAGGTTCGAGTTCCCCTCGCCCAGATACGTGTGGCAGTTGAGGCAGCCGGACTCGGCGAAGAGCTTTGCGCCCGCGACGGCGGTCGGGTTGTCGGCGAAGCCCTGCTGCTGCGCCCACTCCTCCGGCTTGCCGGCGGCGATCAGCTCGGAGCCGAGTGCCTCCTTCGCGGTGGCGCCCTTCCAGGTGAGCGTCGCCATCGAGATGACCACGAGGACGGCGGCGATCATCGCCACCGGGCGACGGCCGGGGCGTCGCTCGGGACGCCGGTCGTAGAACGGCAGCGCGATCAGCAGGATCAGCAGAATCGTCGGGATGCCCACCGTGCCGAGCACGACCGACTCGGGCCACTTGAAGATCCGCAGGAGGTAGAAGAGGAAGTCGAAGAACCAGTCCGGCCGCGGGACGAAGCTGATCGTCCCCGGGTCGGCCTCGGTCGCGTACCACGGCCCGAGCCACCCCGCCTCGACGCCGTCCGCGGTGTAGTACCAGATGCACGCGAGCACGATGATCACCGCGACGACGACGAGCGACATGATCGCGTCGTGGAGAACGGCGTACGGCCAGAAGCTCTTGCCCTCGCGCTCGACGTCCTCCTTGTAGCGCTTGTGCTCGGTGCGGTTGCGCTCGGAGAGCCGGACGCCCATCAGGCCGAGTCCCCTTCGGCCGTCGGCTCGCGGATGAGCCCCTCACGCGCGCCCGCCTCCGGTCCCCGCTCACGGCCGGCAGCCGTCTTCGACCACGGCGGCGACGTGACGCCGAGGCGCACGACGAGGTACAGGTGCAGGCCGATCAGCGCCATGATCGCGCCGGGAAGCACGAGCATGTGCAGCGCGTAGAACTTCGGCAGCGTGTCCGGGCCGATCATGAGGCCGCCCTGGAGGAACTGCGCGAGGAAGGGGCCGACGAACGGGCCCGTCGCGTTGATGTTGATACCGACGACCGTCGCCCAGTACGCCGTGTTGTCCCACGGCAGGAGGTACCCCGTGAAGCCCTCGGCCATGCCGCTCACGAGGATCAGCGCGCCGAGGATCCAGTTCAGCTCGCGCGGATACTTGTAGGCGCCGAACAGGAATACGCGTGCCATGTGGAGGAACATCAGGATGATGAAGACGCTTGCGCCCCACTTGTGCATGCCGCGCACGAGCCAGCCGAGCGTCAGCTCCTCCGTGATGTTCTGGATCGATGAGTACGCGTTGCTCGGGTCGGGCTTGTAGTACATCGCGAGGAAGACGCCTGTCGTCGCCTGGACGATGAACGCCGTCAACGAGGCGGCGCCGAGCGTCTGCGCCCAGCTGATGTCGTGCGGCACCTTCCGGAAGAGGAACCACTTCGTGTAGCCGACGAGGCCGGAGCGTTCCTCGGTCCAGTCGAGCGGGATGAGCACCGCGTCGGCGAGGGAGTGCTTGCGCGAGGACTTCGTCGCCATTCCCGGATCAGCTCGTCGATCCCGGAGTCGGAATGGGATAGAGCCACCGCTCGACGCCGTCGACGTGCACGCCCGGGTACGCCTTGTAGTACTTCATGATCTTCGCGCTCGCGCCCACGCCCTGAACGGTTCCGACGCTGAACAGGCGGCCGAGGACGAGGTTCCCGTCCTTGATCGAGAACTCGTACCGGTCGAGCGAGCGGACAGGCGGGCCGGCGCTGCGGTTGCCCTCGGAGTCGTAGAGGCCGCCGTGGCACGGGCAGCCGAAGCTCGCCGCGAGCACGGGCCGGAGCTCGACCCCGTTGACCTCCTTCTTCGCCTCTTCGTCGATTGGCCCATTCGGTTGCACCGGGCAGCCGAGGTGGACGCAGCGGCTGAAGATGGCGGTGAAGCTCGGCACGCCGTTGTCCGTGCGGCCGTTGTTGCGGATGAACGCGGTGCGCCGCGACACCTCGCCCTGCTCAGGGCTCTCCAGGTACGTGGCGATCACGTACTGGCCCTCGGGAAAGTTCGAGATCGGGCCGAGGTCGACGTCGAACGTGTCGACGCCCTGGCCCATGAACGAAGGCAGCACGCCGAAGCCGAGGGCGGGCAGCGTCACGCCGGCGCCGATCAGGCCGCTGACGCCGATCGTCGCGAGCGAGAGGAACGTCGCACGATCGACGTTGTCGCCGAGATCCGCCTCCGTCGCCACGGGCGCGACGTCCGGGAGGCCGGCCGTGGCGGCGGTGACGGGATGGCTGACGAACAGGTCGCGCACCCAGAGAAAGCCGAAGACGAGCGCGATGACCGCGCCGACGATCAGCACGGGGACGCTGATGACCAGCCCGATCAGCAGGCACGCGACACCGATCGCGAAGCCGATCGGCCAGAGGCTCGGGCCGGGCAGGTCGTGGGTGTCGTGCTCGTCGTTCACTCGGTGATTCTTTCCGTCCCGTGCTCCGGTTCGTGATTCAACCGGCCTGGCCCGCCCGGTGTCAACGAGGAACCCTCCTCGCGTGCCACCGGCCGGTCGCTGCCCGGCGCCCATTCTGCACCGCCTGACGGTCGGCGTGCTCCGGCAACCCGAGCTCCGCCCAACGGGCGTCGACGCGCGCCTTCACGTCGTCGGTCATCTCGATCTCGGGCGGCCATTCGCGGGCGCCCTCGTCCAGACCCTTCGCCGTCGCGTCGAAGCCGATCTTGCCGCCGAAGGACGGGAGCACGGCTGCGTGGTCGAGCTGGTCGAGCGGGCCGTCGGCCAGCACCACGTCACGCTTGGGGTCGACGTTCGCGCAGACGCGGAAGAAGACCTCCTCGTAGTCGTGAACGTCGACGCCGGCGTCCACGACCACCACGGCCTTCGAGAGCGAGAGGAGGCCTAGCCCCCAGACGGCGTGCATCACCTTGCGCGCGTGGCCCGGGAAGCGCTTGCGGATCGAGACGATCACGCAGTTGTGGAATGCGCCGGCCGTCGGCAGGTCGTAGTCGACGATCTCGGGGACGCTCATCCGGATGGCGGGCAGGAAGATCCGCTCGGTCGCCTTGGCGAGCCACTCGTCCTCCGCCGGCGGCTTCCCGACGACGATCGACGGGTAGATCGCGTCGCGGCGCATCGTGATCGCCGAGATCCGGAAGAGCGGGAACTCCTCCGGCGGCGTGTAGTAGCCCGTGTGGTCGCCGAACGGCCCCTCCATCCCGGTGTCGCCCGCGTCGACCCAGCCTTCGAGCACGATCTCGGCGTTGGCGGGCACCTCGAGGTCGACCGTCTTGCACTTGACGAGCTGCACCGCGGACCCCTTGAGGAACCCCGCGACCATGAGCTCGCCGACGTGCTTCGGGAGGGGTGCGCTCGCCGCGTAGGCCGTCACCGGATCGAGCCCGAGTGCGACCGCGACGGGGATCCTGCCGTCGGGCGCCGCGAGCAGATCGGCGCGGCCGTCCTTGTGGATCTGCCAGTGCATGAACGTCGAGCGCCGGTCGACCTTCTGCATCCGGTACATCCCGACGTTCCGCACCCCGGTCTCGCGGTCCTGCGTGACGACCGCGGGCAGCGTGATGAACGGCGCCGGGTCGAGCGGCCAGCAGCGCATGATCGGAAGCGCGTCGAGGTCGACGGCGTCTCCCTCGAGCACGACCTCCTGGCACGGCCCCTTCGAGACGGACTTCGGGGCGGAGTCGGCGATGGACTTCAGCGTCCCGAGCTTGCGGACCTTCTCGACGAGACCCTGGGGCGGACTCAGCTCGAGCACCTCGTCGAGCTTCGCGGCGACGTCGTCGAGCCGCTCGACTCCGAAGGCGAGGCACATGCGCCGCTCGCTGCCGAACTGGTTGATCAGGAGTGGCAGCCGCGATCCCTTCACGTTCTCGAACAGGAGGGCGGGCCCTCCGGCCTTGACGACGCGGTCGGTGATCTCGGTGATCTCGAGGTCGGGATCGACCTCGGCGCGGACGCGGACGAGCTCGCCCTCGCGCTCGAGCAGGGCGATCCACTCGCGGAGGTCGGCGACGGGGCTC
>DASSBI010000042.1:0-14756 GCA_035698965.1 Gaiella sp.
GCGATCGACTCCGACTCGCGCAGGATCGCGATCACGGTGACGCCTGTCCGCTTGCGGAAGCCGCAGTCGGCGAGCGTCCGCCCGTTGACCCAGCTGTCGTTCGGGACCCTGATCCACTCGATCTGGAACTCGCCGAGGGCCATCTCCAGCTCCTCGACGATCTTCGGCCGCTCGTAGGCGCCCCCGAGGAGCGCGCCGAGCTGCCGCGCCTCGTCGTCGTGGAGCTCGAGCACCGCGGCCGGCTCCTCGTCGCTTCCGCGGCGGTGGATGTAGACCTCCCGGTCGCCGTCGATGTGCTGGATGACCGTGATGCGGCTTCCGGCCGACGGCGTCATCGTCCATTTCACGCCCACGCCCGGCAGGCGCGTCTCCTTCAGTTCCAGTGGCATCGGCTCTCCTTCATCCGACAGTCAAGCAGCACGAGCTCATTCCAGTGCCACTGCTGGCCGAAGCATGCGCCCGAGGCGCTTCGACTCCTTCATCAGCACGACCCCTATGGTCGCGCTCGCGAGCACGTAGAGGCCGGCGAAGGCGACGATGTCGTCACGCTGCCCCACGCTCAGTGCGGCGTTCCCGGCCGCCAGCTGGGCGAGGATGATCGTGAACTCGCCGTGGGCCACGAGCGCGGCGCCGGCGTTGATCCCCTGGCGCACCGAGAAGCCGCCCAGCCGCCCTGCGACGACGCCGACGCCCACCTTGCCGATGAGCGTGGCGACGGTCGCGAGCGCGACGATCCAGCCCAGGTCACTCCAGCGCGAGAGGTCGATCGTCAACGCGAACGCGAAGAAGAACAACGCGGCGAAGATGTCGCGCATCGCGAAGAACCGCTGCTCGATCTCCTCGCGCACCCCGCTCTCCGACAGGACCACGCCGGCCATCAGCGCCCCGATGGCCTCGGACAGCTCGAGCTCCATCGCGATCGCGCTCATCGCGATCACGAAGCCGAACACCGCCAGCAGGAAGAACTCGAGCTCGAGCCGGCCGAGCTGCCGCCCGATCCAGGCCCCGAGCCAGCGAGAGGCCGCGAGCGAGGCGGCGACGAAGACGAAGGCCTTCGTGGTGACGCCTGCGGTCTCCGCCACGCCGCCGCCGCCCGTCGCGACGAAGCCGAGCACCGCGGCGATGGCGATGTCCTCGAAGAGCAGGATCGCGAGCACGAGGTCCGTTTCGTCGTCCGCGAGGCGCCGGAAGTCGATCAGCGCCTTCACGGCGATCGCGCTCGACGAGACGTAGATGCAGGCGGCGAGGACGATCGCGGCGAACGACGGCCCGAACGCGATCAACCCGACGAGGAGGCCGAGCCCGGCGTTCGCGATCAGATCGGCGGCGCCGCCGAGGCCGACGTGCCTGCCGCTCCGCACCAGCCGCTCGAGGCTGAACTCCAGTCCGAGGAAGAACAGGAGGAAGATGAGCCCGATCTCGGAGACGAAGTGCGTCACCTCCGACGGCTTGACGAGCTGGACGATTTCCGGCTCGTTCGGCCCGAGGATGATCCCGGCGAAGAGATAGGCGGGGATCGCGGACAGCCCGAACCTGCTCGCCGCAAGTCCGAGAACGCCAAGCACTCCGACGGTGACGGCGAGCTCCGCGAGGGTCACGGCAGCATCATCTCGTACCCCGCTGGATGGCATGACGGACAGTGCCATGGGCAAGCGCTCGCGGCCGGAGGCCGGCTTTGCCGGCCGGGAGGCCCGGAAGCGGCGACCAGTGCGCGTCGCCAGAGGAGGGGGCCGGTGGGGGAACCAGGGGTTCCCCCACCCGACCTACCCGACGACGGCGCGGCGCACGCGGTCCTCGACGCCGGGCTTCAGGATCGCGACGACCTGGTCGCCCGGCCTGATCACCGTGTCGTCCCGGGCGATCTCACCGACCCCGTTCCGCATCACGGACACGAGCTTCGCGCCGTCGGGAAGCGAGATCCCGGCGATCCGCTTGCCCGCGGCCGGGGCGTCGGGCGGGACGTGCAGCTCGACCAGCTCGAGCCCCTCCGCTCGGAGCTCGAGCAGCTTGACGAGCCCGTGCTCGGGCACCTCGTGCTCGACGAGACCGAGGAGGCCGGAGGTCGCGCAGACCGTCTGCGTGATTCCGAGAACGTCGAAATAGGGCTGGTTCCGCGGATCGTTCACGCGTGCGATCGCTTTCCGCACGTGGTAGCCCTCCTTGGCGATCTGGGAGATGACGATGTTGTCCTCGTCGTCACCTGTCACCGCGAGCACGATCTCCGGCGGCCGGGCGATGCCGGCCCGCTCGAGGATGTGGAGCTCGGTGGCGTCGCCCTGGAGGACGATCGGGCCGAGCTCCGCTTCGAGCTGCTCCCACCGGTCGCGCCGCTGCTCGATCAGCGTCACCTCGTGCCCCATCTGCACGAGTGAGCGCGTGATGTTCGCGCCGACCAACCCGCCGCCCGCGACGATCGCGTACATCTAGCCCGCGCTTCCGACGGGCGCCGCGTCGCATGCGCGGACGATGTCGGCGAGCGTCGCGATCGACGTCTTCGTCGGGCACACCGTCCTGAGCCCGCGCTCCGCGTAGAAGTCCGCCCGGCGCGGGTCGAAGATGCGCGCGACGACACAGCCGATCCCGTACCGCCTCTGGAGCATCTGCCCGATCACGACGTTCGAGTTGTCGCCGTCGGTCGAGACGACCGCCGCGTCGGCCTTCGCGACGCCGGCGCGATCGAGCACGTCGAGATCCATCCCGTGCCCGACGACGAAGCCGCCGCGCCAGTCGCCGAGACGGGTGAGCGCCATCTCGTCCTCGTCGACACAGGTGACGTCCCAGCCGTCACCGGCGAGCTGCTTCGCGACCGAGGCCCCGACCCGACCGCACCCGATGACCACTGCCTTCACCCCGCTGAGGTTACTCGTCGAACACGCCCTCGGGGAACGCGACGACGAGCACCTCGCAGGGCGCGTGGCGCAGGACGTGGTCGACCGTCGGCGAGAAGAACCGCGACTGCCTCCGCCAGCGCGGCGAGGAGCCCAGCACGATCAGGTCGGCGCTCCGGCTCGCGGCCTCGTCGACGATCGCATGACCGATCGAGCGGGCGTGGACGGCCTCGGCGTGCACGTCGACGCCGTTCTCCTCCCCGAGCGCACGCGCCTCCGCGACCGAGGCGTCTGCCTCCTCTGCGACGTCGCGGGGCAACGGCGCGCCGAGCTCGCGCTCGCGCGGTACCTGGACGACGGTGATCGCCTCGATGGTCGCGCCGCTCTCCTTGGCGAGCGCGACCGCCGTCGCGACCATCTCCTCGCCGATGTCGCCGAGCTTCATCGGCACGAGGATGCGACGAAAGGACGCACCGACCGGCAGCGCGGCACGCGGGTCGACGTCCTCGAACATCCCCTTGCGCTCGCGCACACGCGTTCCCGCGTAGACCACGAGCCCGATCGCCAGCCAGGCAGGACCGGCGTATCGGGCCCCTTCGTGCGTCACCATCGCGAGAACGAAGATGACGCCGGTCAGCGGGGCACCGATCAGCGCCGCGAGCGGCACGTCGACGCCGCCGATCCGCACGTCGGGCCGGGCGCGGAACGGACGCGGGAGGTCCGGCTCGAGCCGGCGCAGCCGGATCACCGCGAGCTGGGCGAGCGTGAAGGCCAGGAGGACGCCGAACGAGTAGGTGCTCGCGAGCAGCTTGGCCTCGTCCCCGATCGCGGCGCCCACGAGGACGATCCCGATCGCGACGACCGTGATCGCGGCGATCGTCTGCCGCGGGACGAGTGTCCGGCGCTCGAAGCGGCCGATCGCGCGCGGCAGCATGCCGTGGGTCCCCATCGAGTGCGCGAGGCGCGCGCAGCCCGAGATCGACGTCGTGATGGCCATGACGAGGATGAGGGCCGACGAGAGGCCGACCGCGATCCTGAGCACCTCCACGAGCCGCGACGGCAGCTCGCCGTCGAAGGCCGTGACGATGCCGACCAGCGGAGCCTCGAGCCATGTGCTGCCGAGCTCCGACGTGCCGTCGTCCACAGCCGGGAAGGCCGTGACGCCAACGACTGCGACGAGCACGGTGAGGATGACGACCAGCCCGATCGCCGAGAACAGCGAGCGAGGCAGCGTCCGACCGGGCTCGCGTGCCTCCTCGGCGAGGTTCGCCACCGTCTCGAGCCCGGTGTAGGCGAGAAAGCCGAGCGGGATCGCGAACAGGAGGTCGTCGAGCCAGTCCTGGCCAGGGGCCAGCGACAGGCCGTCGACGAGGGTCGACGGCGAGAACAGGAGCGCGAGGCCGAGGATCACGATGAGCGACTGCACGAGCAGGTCGAGCAGGGCGACGACCAGCGCCGGCCGGTGCAGCCGTGACCTCCGGGCGAGACGGACGACACCGATCAGCGCGATCGCGGCCACGGCGACGACGATGTCCCACGGATGGTCGCGCAGCGCATCCGCCTCGAGCGCTGCGCCGACGTAGTGCGGCAGGAAGAGCGCCGAGAGCGCGATCACGATCAGGTAGTCGAGAAAGAGCGACCACCCCGTGACGAAGCCGACCAAATCGTTGTACGCGCGCCGCGTGAACGTCTCGGCGCCGCCCGTCTCGGGGATCGCCGCCGTGCCCTCGGCGTAGGACAGCGCGACGAGGCAGAACACGAGCCCCGTGGCCGCGAGGACGAGTGGTGTCAGCCCCAGCGCCGAGGCCGCGACGATCCCGAGCGCCAGGTAGATCGACGACCCGATCTCGCCGTACGCGATCGCGAACAGAGCCGGTGCGTCGAGCACTCGTTCGAAACCGCTCACCTTGCGGGCCATCAGCGGGCTCCGCGCTTGCGCTCGAGCTGGATCCGCGCGACGCCGAGCGCGACGAACAGTCCGCCGAGCAGGAACCCGATCACGCCGCCGCCGTTCACCGCGGTGACGACGAGCAGCGCAGCGCCGATCACGACGAAGACCGCCCCGAAGACATAGACCGCGTGGCTGTACCACTTCATGCCGCGCTCCGCTCGCGGGACGCCGTGACCATGACGCGGCAGGGTGCCTTCCGCATCACCCGGTCGACGGTCGAGCCGAACACGCCGCGCCGTCGGCTCATGAGGTCCTTCCGCGGCGAGCCGAGGACGATGATCTCGGCGCCGCGCCGCTGCGCCTCGCGGACGATCTCCGCCGAGGCGCTGCGTCCGCGAACGAGGCGCGCCGTGACTCGCACGCCGTACGTCTCGCCGATCGCGACCGCCTCGTCGAGCTCGTCGTTCGCCAGCCGCTCCTCGCCGGGTAGCTCCGCGTCGAGCGGGAGCTCGAGCGGCACCTCGAGCACGGTCAGCGCCACGACGCGCGCGCCGCGCTCGGCCGCCAGGCGGCACGCGACATCGAGCGCGTCGTCGGAGGGCCGCCCCCAGACGATCGGGACGACGATCCGGCGGTACTCGAGCGCCAGCGCCGCGCCGAAGGCCGGCGGCGCCTTCAGCGTCTTCGTCACCGGCGCCCGAACCCACCAGCGGCGGTACGAGAGGTAGCCGACGAACCCGAGGACGATCCAGCCGAGCCCAACCCAGCGGGTGAGCGGGTTCTGCACGAGGATCACGAGGAACGAGATCCCGGTGGCGATCCCGCCGACGATCGCGAACAGTGGCCAGTCGACGCCGCGCAGACGCAGGTTCGGGCGCGCCCGGTACGTGACCGCGGGATCGGGCTGCATGCGGAGACGCACCATCGCCGCGTGCGCGACCGTGAAGGAGAGCGTCGCGCCGAGCGAGTAGAGCGTCCCGACGAAGTTCACGTCCCCCGGGAGCAGGATCACGATCGGCGCGATGCCCGCGAAGAGCACGAGCGCGATGTACGGCGTCTTGAGCCGCGGGTGCAGGCGCCGGAAGACCTCGGGCATCTGCCGGTAGGTCGCCATCGAGTACGTGATGCGCGACGCACCGATGATGCCGGCGTTCGTGGCGATGAAGAGGATCGTCGCCGCGAGCACGCCGACATACAGCTGGAGCGCCCGCAGCACGCCGCCCTCGAGGCCCAGGTTGTCGACGACGCCGAGAATCGGGTCGTTCGCGAAGCCCCCCTGCTCGGGCGGCAGTGCGAGGAGCGTCGTCAGCTCACCGTCGATCATCTTCACGGGCAGCGCCGAGAGGGCGATGAGCGGCAACGTGAAGTAGATCGCGAAGACGGCGACCGCGACGAGCTTGTACGCGTTGGGGACGCTCTGCTCCGGCTCGCGCGCCTCCTCGGCGAGGTTCGACACTGTCTCCACCCCCGTGTACGCGAGCATCGCGACGGGGATTGCGACCGCGAGGTTCGCCCAGGTCGGCGCGGTGCCCCAGTGGACGTTGTCGACAAGCACCTGGGGGTTGAAGACGAGCGCGAAGCCGAGCACGACGAGCAGCACCTGCGTGCCGAAGTCGATCACCGCGAGACCGATCGAGAGCCTCGCGGCCTCCGTGACTCCGACGACGTTGAGCGAGACGAGCACCACGATCACGACCGCGCCGCCGACGATGTCCCACGGGTTCGATCGGAGCGGCTCCCAGAAGATCGAGAGGTAGTGCGGGACGAAGAACGCCGACGTCGCGATCGTGACGATGTAGACGAGCATCTGCGACCAGGCCGCCCCGAAGGAGACGAGCTCGTTGAAGCCGTGCCGCGCGAAGCTCGACGAGCCGCCTGCCTCGGGGAAGCGAACGGTCCCCTCGGCGTACGTCGCGGCCGTGGCTGCGAAGACGATCCCCGCGATGACGAAGACGAGCGGCGTCAGCCCGAGGGCGAAGACGGCGGTGAGGCCGAGCGCGTAGTAGATCGACGACCCGACGTTGCCGTACGCGGTGGCGAAGAGCGCCGGCGTGCCGA
This sequence comes from Gaiella sp., assembly GCA_035698965.1. Lineage (GTDB taxonomy): Bacteria > Actinomycetota > Thermoleophilia > Gaiellales > Gaiellaceae > Gaiella. Next base: position 6,778 of record DASSBI010000042.1, read on the forward strand.
GCACACGCTCCATCCGCACTTCGCGACGTCTCCGGGAGCCGGGCACGCGCGCGAGTCTACGCCGGAGCGCATGCGGCCCGCCCTGAGCGGGCCGCATGGCCGGAAAGCGCAATTGAACTTCGTGGCGGCGCCACCTAACGTGGTCTCGTACCGATTCGCACGTGACCGCGTGCGACGACGTCAGGGGAGAGAGCCGCAACCAGGAGGAGTCGACCATGTCCGAGCTCAATCGGCCGGTGAGCGCGCGTCGCTGGACGTTCCCGTCGAGTGCCGTGCTCGCCGCTGCGGTGGCCGTTGCGGCGCTTCTGAGCGCAGGAGCGGACGCACGCTCCACCGCGACGCCCTCCAACACGACGCCGCCCGCCATAACGGGGACCGCCGTCCTGAACGAGACGCTCACGGCCGTCCCGGGCTCGTGGACCGGGACGCCGCCGATCACCTTCGCGCTCGCCTGGCAGCGCTGTGACTCCGACGGCGGCGGTTGCGCGTCGATCCCTGAGGAGACGGGCCAGACACACGTCGTCGCGGCCGACGACATCGGCTTCACCCTGCGGGTGGTCGAGACGGCAACGAACACCGACGGGACAGCGAGCGCGCAATCGGCGCCGACGGCTGTCGTCACGGGGATCACGGCCCCGGTGAGAACGGGCGACCCCGTCGTGTCGGGCGCGTCCTTCGAGGGATCGACGTTCTCGACGACGACGGGCACATGGAGTGGCACGTCGCTCGCCTTCGTCTACCAGTGGGTGCGCTGCGGGGCCGACGGCGGCCTGCCGGACGGCTCGAACTGCCCGTCCATCCCCGGCGCGACGGGAACCTCCTACACGCTCGTCGCGGCCGACATCGCACACCGGCTCCGCGTCCAGGTCACCGCCTCGAACGCGGCGGGCTCCGCGACGGCCGCATCCAACCCGTCGGCGCTCGTCGAGCAGTCGACGACGACCGGCCCGCCGCGAAGCGTCGTCGAGCCGTCGATCAGCGGGACGCTCGTGCTGGGCCGCATCGTGTTCGCGAGCATCGGCACCTGGGCGGGCGAGACACCGATCTCGTACGCCTACCAGTGGACGCGCTGTGGCGCCGACGGCGGCCGCTCCGACGCGTCCAACTGCGCGGCGATCTCCGGCGCCGACACGTCGACGTACACGCTCGCCACCGACGACGTCGGAGCGCGCCTCCGTATCAGGATCACCGCGTCGAACAGCCTGGGCGTGCAGACGGTCGCGTCCAACGCGACGGAGCCGGTCCAGTCGTCGTCCACGACCCCCTCGCAGGCCCCCACGAACACGCGCTCACCGGTCATCTTCGGCCAACCGGTGCGCGGTGAGCCGCTCACGTCCGGCGTCGGCCTGTGGACGGGGACGACCCCGCTCGTCTTCTCCTACCGGTGGCTCAGCTGCCCGGCGAGCGGTGGGCAGGCATCGGGGTCCGACTGCACGGCGATCACCGGCGGGACCGGCACGCAGTACGAGCTGACGGCGGACGACGTCGGCCGCCGGATCCGCGTGCAGGTGACGGCGCGCAATACGCTCGGCTCGGCGACGGCGACCTCCGATGCCACGGCGCTCGTCACGGCCACTGCGTCGCCCCCGCCACCGCCGCCCACGACGCTGCCGCCGGGCGCGATCCGCCTCCCCGACGGGAAGTACTCGATCCCGGTGACGAGCGTCTCCGAGCCGGAGCGGCTGGTGGCGCAGCAGATCGTCTTCACGCCGAATCCCGTGCGCTCGCGGCAGCGCCCGCTCGAGCTGCGGGTCCGCGTCCTGGACACGCGCGGCTACGTCGTCCGCGATGCGCTCGTCTTCGCGCGCTCGACGCCGCTCCTGACCTCGGCGCCCGGCGAGCAGCGGACCGCGCGCGACGGGTGGGTGCGACTCCGGATGACGCTCCACGCCGACTTCCCGCTCGGGGGCGACCGAAGCGTCCAGTTCTTCGTGCGGGTGCGCAAGCCGTCCGACAACCTGCTCGCAGGCGTCTCGAGCCGCCGGCTCGTCCAGGTGGCCACCGCCGGGTCGGGCTGAGACCGGACGGCGCTCCCCGGCAGCCTCGCCGGGGAGCGCACGCCGGTCAGCGCCTCTCAGCCGTGTATGGAGGCGATGATCGGGATGATGAGGATCGCGACGATGTTGGCGATCTTGATCATCGGGTTGATCGCCGGGCCGGCGGTGTCCTTGTAGGGGTCACCGACCGTGTCGCCCGTGACGGCGGCCGCATGGGCCTCCGAGCCCTTGCCGCCGAACGCGCCGTCCTCGATCAGCTTCTTCGCGTTGTCCCAGGCGCCGCCGCCCGAGGTCATCGAGATCGCGAGGAAGATGCCCGTCACGATCGTGCCGATCAGGAGCCCGCCGAGCATCTCCGGCTTGACGATCCCCACGACGATCGGGATCACGACCGGGATCAGCGCCGGGACGAGCATGCTCCGGATCGCCGAGGCAGTGACGATGGAGATGGACGTCGCGTAGTCGGGACGCGACGTGCCCTCCATGATGCCCGGGTCCTCGCGAAACTGGCGGCGTACCTCCTCGACGACCTCGCCGCCGACGCGGCCGACCGCCGTCATCGCCTGCGAGGCGAAGAGGAACGGCATCATCCCGCCGACGAAGAGGCCGGCGATGACCCACGGGTCGGAGAGGTCGAACGTCACGTTCAGCCCCTCGTCCACGAGGCCGCGGACGTACTCGTCGAACAGGATCAGCGCCGCGAGACCGGCCGAGCCGATCGCGTAGCCCTTGGTGACGGCCTTCGTCGTGTTGCCGACCGCGTCGAGCGGGTCGGTCACGCCGCGCACCGACTCGGGCATGTCCGCCATCTCGGCGATGCCGCCCGCGTTGTCGGTGACGGGGCCGTACGCGTCGAGCGCGACGATCAGGCCGGTCATGGAGAGCTGCGCCATGACGGCGATGCCAATCCCGTAGATGTGTGGATCGCCGTCGCCGATCCCGACGGCGTAGTACGAGCCGACGATCCCGGAGGCGATCACGAGCACGGGCAGCGCCGTCGCCTGCATGCCGAAAGCGAGACCGGCGATGATGTTGGTCGCGTGGCCGGTCTTCGAGGCCTCGGCGATCTTCTTCACCGGATACCAGCGCGAGCCCGTGTAGTACTCGGTGATCGCGACGAGCAGGAAGGTGATCGCGAGCCCGATCAGGGCCGGGACGTAGAGCTGCCAGAAGGAGAACCGGTCGCCGTCGAACGCGAGCGTCACCGGGATGAAGCCGAGCGCCGAGAGCACGGTGGCGATGAGCACGGCCCGGTAGAGCGCGTTGATGATCGCGTTCTCGCCGCGGCCGACCCAGGCGAAGAACGTCCCGATCACCGACGCGAGGATGGACATGCCGCCGAGAGCGAGCGGGAAGAGCCAGAGCTCGCCGGACGGGAACGCCGTGCCGAGCAGCATCACCGCGACCGCCGTGACGGCGTACGTCTCGAAGAGATCGGCCGCCATGCCGGCGCAGTCACCGACGTTGTCGCCCACGTTGTCGGCGATCACCGCCGGGTTCCGCGGGTCGTCCTCGGGGATGCCGGCCTCGATCTTGCCGACGAGGTCGGCCCCGACGTCTGCGGCCTTCGTGAAGATGCCGCCGCCGAGACGCGCGAACACCGAGATCAGCGAACCGCCGAACGCAAGCCCGATCAGGTCGTCGACCGCAGACTCGGGCGAGTTGCCGAGCCAGCCGGTGAGCACCCAGTAGTACCCGGCGACTCCGAGCAGCCCGAGGCCGACGACGAGGAGCCCCGTCACCGAGCCGGCCCTGAACGCGACGCGGAAGGCGGGGCTGACGCCCTCGCGGGCCGCCTCGGCCGTGCGGACGTTCGAGCGCACCGCGACGTTCATGCCGATGAAGCCGGCGGCGGCCGACAGCGTGGCGCCGACGAGGAATCCGAAGGCGGTGCCCCAGCCGAGCTTGTTGTAGAAGCCGAGCGCCAGGAACGGGACGACCGCGACCATCGCGATCGTCGTGTACTGCTTGCGGAGGTACGCCGCGGCGCCCTCCTGGACCGCGCGCGAGATCTCCTGCATCCGCGCGTTGCCCGCAGGCTGCTTGAGTAGCCACCAGGTCAGGTACAGGCCGTACGCGATCGCGACGCCCGCACAGACGAGCGCGAACAGCACGGCGTGGTCAACGAAGAAGTCCATCCATCCTCCGAGTCGGGGCGCACAAAGAGACACCGAAATGGCGTCAGCGCGGCGGATTATGCAGCACAAACCGGGGGCTTGCCCCGGGGATCGACACTCGCGCTTCGCGAGTGCCCGTGTCAGCCGATCGCCGGCACGGTGGCGCGCACCTGTTCGGCGTAGATCTCGGCGAAGTCCGCGCCCTCCGCGCGCCGTGCGATTTGGCGTTCCGCGGCGTTCCGCTCGGGCAGCCGGAGCCAGGGCGCGGCGCCGATCTCCTCGGCGACGGGCAGCACCCACTCCACGAGCCGCTCGACCCTCGCCCGCGCAGGCAGGACGTCACCGCGCTCCAGGTCGATCAGCTCACCGGAGAGCCCGTTGCGGATCGCGCGCCACGTGTTCTCCTCGATCAGGCGGTGCGGGTGCTCCGGGAGCGCCTCGCCTTCGTCGAGCGCTCGCGCGCAGCGGGCGGTGAGCGAAACCATCAGCGCGGTGAGCGACTGTGCCTCGCCAAGGTCCGGCTGGGCGTCGCAGTAGCGGAGCTCGACCGTGGGGAACGAGAGGTGCGGGCGGACGCTCCACCAGATCTGGGTCGGCCTGTCGATCGAGCCGGTCCGATAGAGGAACCGCACGTAGTCGGCGTACGCGTTCCACGAGTCGAACGCGTCGGGGACGCCGCAGCGGGGGAAGAACCGCGTGAACACCTGCGTCCGGGCCGAGTGGAGGCCGGTGTCGACCCCCTCGTGGAACGGCGAGCTCGCGGAGACGGCGAGCAGCTCGGGCAGCCAGTTGCGGAGTGCGGACGCGACGCACACGGCGCGGTCGGCGCCCCGGATCGCGACGTGCGTGTGGATGCCGAACGTGTTGTTGCGCCAGACGACGTAGCGGAGGATCTCGTCGTTCCGCCGATAGTGCGGCGTGTCGATGATGCGCTGGTCGCGCCAGCTCGCCCAGGGATGGGTGCCGGTAGCGCCGAGCGTGAGGCCGAGCGGCTCGACGAGGGCGGCGAGCTGAGCGCGCCGTTCCGCGAGTGCCGCCGGGACGTCCGCGAACGACGCCTGCTTGCCCGTCTTCACCTCCGCCTCCGACGCGATCAGCTCCCCGGCGAGGTTCGGCTCGAGTGGGGTGCCCCGCACCGCCGCTTGCACGTCCTCGAAGCGGTTGACGAGGTCGAGCGTCTCGGGGTCGAGGAGCGCGAACTCCTCCTCGATCGAGACCGTGAAGTCCTCCGCCTCCTCGAAGCGCTCGTACGCCTCCGCGAGCACCCGCTCGCACGGCTCGCCGCTGGTCGACTCACCCATGGAGCGGGAAGGCTAGACGAGGGGAAGTCGCGTTCGACTTGGACGCGCCCCGTCGGTTGTGTCCGACTTAAAGTCGGACACCCGAGAGATCGAGCAGACGGCGCGCGATGCCGGCCCAGCTCCAGCGCTCCTCGGTGACCCGACGCACCCTCGCGCGCAACGCCTCGCGATCCGGCGCGGAGAGGGCGAGCAGCCGGGCGAGCCGCTCGCGCAGCGCCTCGACGTCGCCGGACGGGAACGAGACGAGCGGCCCGAGCGCGGGCGGCAACTCCGCCTCGAGCTCCGCCGCGACCTCGGCCAGGCCGGAGTGACGGGAGACGACGGGCGGACAGCCCGCCGCCGCCGCTTCGGCGGCGACCATGCCGAACGCTTCCGGAAACACCGACGGCACGACGCATGCGTCCGCGAACGCCAGCAGGTGTCGCAGGTGCCGGTGCTCGAGTGGACCCGTGAAGAGCGCGTGGACGCCGTTCGCCGCAGCCTGCAACTCGAGCGCGGCCCGCTGCGGGCCGAAGCCGACGACGACGGCACGCGCGTCCACTCCGCGCAACGCGTCGAGCAGCACGTGGACGCCCTTTTGCTCGATCAGCTTCCCGAAGTACACGACCGTCGGCAGGTCACCACCGAGAAACGTCTCGAGCCGTGCGGCGTTGCCGGCATCGGGGAGCCGTTCCTCCGCGTTACCGGGATTGGGCGCGTCGAGCCGCGCTTCGGCGAGCAGCGCCGCGAACGCCGTCGGCCGCTCCTCGGGCCGCCAGAGGTCGACGTCGACCCCCGGCGGCACCTCGTGCACGCGCTCGGTCGGCCCGCAGACCTCCGTGAGCACGTCCCGGATGTGCTCGGAGCCGACGAACGTCGCCCGGGCTGCGGACAGCGCCTCCGCGCCCCACGCCCCGAGGTCGGGCCGCCCCCGCATCGCGTACTCCAGCTCCGAGCCGTGCGCCTTGACCGCGAAGGGCGCGCCGGACGCTGCGCCCACCGGCCCGCCGAGCAGCACGTGGTTCGCGAAGACGAGGTCGGCGGGGAGCAGTGCCCGCACCGCGGCCGCGTTCGCCTCGACCCATCGCTCGAGCTCCTCGCGCGTGCAGTCGGGGACGCGGCGGACGTCGTCGAAGCCCTCGTACCGGTCGACCACGAAGACCGGCAGGAAGCCACCGACGTCGGGACGCGCGGTCGAGGCTCCGCCGAGGTCGTACGCTTCGGGATGCGGCTCCTGGCAGAGGACGGTCACGTCGTGCCCGGCGCGCGACCACTCCCGTGCGAGCTGCCGCGTATAGACGTTCGACCCGGTCCCGCCGAGCAGGTAGCCGTGCCAGAGCACGATGCGCATCCGCGCATCCTGCCTGGGCGGGCGACGGCGAACGGCTACGTCAGATGGAAGTAGAGGGCGTAGAGCAGCTCGACGGCCGGGTTCGACGTGTGGATCTGGACGTCGGCGGGCGAGTCGATCAGCGCTTGCGTGTAGTTGAAGACGATCTTCACGCCGGCGTCGACTAGCGCGTCGGACGCCTGCTGCGCCGACTCGGCGGGGACGGCGAGGACGCCGACGACAATGCTTCGATCGCGCACCACCGCGTCGAGGTCGCCGAGGGAGCTGACCGGGACGCCCCCGAGCACCGTGCCGACCTTCTCCGGGTCGCTGTCGAAGACCGCCGCGATCGTGATTCCGTGCTCGGCGAAGATCGGCGACGACGCGATCGCTGCGCCGAGCCGGCCAGCGCCGACGAGGGCGATGTTGTGCTGGCCCTGGGTGCGGAGGATCTTCCGGATCTCGGAGAGCAGCGAGTCGACGGAGTACCCGACTCCCCGCTTGCCGAACTTCCCGAAGCCGGAGAGGTCACGACGGATCTGGGTCGCGTTGATGTTCGTGTACTCGGCGATCTCCTGCGAGGAGATCCTGTCCTTGCCCATCTTCCGCGCCTGTGTCAGCACTTGGAGGTACCGACTCAGCCGCGCAGCGACGCCAACCGTCAAGCGTTCCGCCACCTGCGCCCTCCCTTGCAAAGTTTGTGACAACTCCGCACATTCTGCCCGCGGCGCGACCGAGCGGTCGCAGGAACCGTCGCGGGGGTCCATCGGCTTCGCCGCTGCCCCTACTTAGAGGATCGCGCGGAGGTCTTCCTCGCCTAGCTCGTAGCGGAAACGCTCGACGCCGTCGACCTTCACGAGCGGGATCCATTCGCGATAGCGCTGCTCGAGACACGGGTCGCTCGTGATGTCGACGAGCTCGAACTCGTCGCCGCAGACGGCGCGCACGGCGGTGACCGCCGGCGCGCAGAGATGACAGCCTGGGGCGACGTAGATGGTGACCCGAGGAGCCACCGTCTCTTTCTAGCGGAGCCCGGCGAAACCGGGATCCGCCTCAGGGGTACAGGCCGCGGGTCGTCGTGGCCTCGGCCACGCGCTGCACCGCGAGCCCGTACGCGGCCATGCGCATGCTCGTCGCGAAACGCTCGCGCGCCGACCAGGTCTCCTCGAACGCGCGCACGACGATGTCGTTCAGCTTCGCGTTCACCTCGTACTCCTTCCAGAAGTACTCCTGGAGGCCCTGGACCCACTCGAAG
>DASSBI010000043.1:0-11662 GCA_035698965.1 Gaiella sp.
CCGGCGCCGTCGTGGCGGCGCTGATCGAGCTCGTCCTGATCCGGCCGCTCTACCAACGGCCGGTCGAGCAGGTGCTCGTCACCGTCGGGCTCGCACTTGCGCTCGGCGCGCTCGTCCAGGGCATCTGGGGCGCCGACCCGAAGCCGTTCCCCCTGCCAGGCTGGATGATCGACACGACGAGCGTGTTCGGCGCGAGCGTGCCGAACGACCGGTTTGTCGAGATCGGCGTCGCGGCGGCCGTGCTGCTCGGGCTCACGGCGTTCCTTCGCTACACGCGCTTCGGGCTCGTGATCCGCGCGGGGGTCGAGAACCGCGCGATGGTGAGCGCGCTCGGGATCGACGTGAGGCGCGCGTTCACGATCGTCTTCGCGCTCGGCGGCGCACTGGCAGCGCTCGCGGGCGTCCTCTCCGGCGTCTACTTCGGCGTCGTCGACCCGGGCCGCGGCACGTCGCTCCTGATCTTCGCCTTCATCGTCGTGGTGATCGGCGGCTTCGGCTCGATCGGCGGCTCGGCGATCGCCGCCGTCGCCGTCGGCCTGATCCAGCAGTACGCGAACTACTACAGCTCGAGCGGCACCGGCGACCTCGCCGTCGTCCTGCTGCTCGCCGCCATCCTCCTCGTCCGGCCCGGCGGTCTCGCTCCGAAGGTGGCGCATTGAGACGCGCGCTCGGCATCGTGGTCCCGGCCGTCGTGCTGATCGTGCTCGCGTTCGTGCCGAAGCTCTCGCTCGACATCCCCGTGATCCTGAACGGCCCGCTCGACAGTCCCGGAACGCTCCAGTTGCTCGCGCTCTGTCTGCTCTTCGCGGGGATCGCGCTGACCTACGACGTCCTCTTCGGCTTCACGGGCCTGCTCTCGTTCGGGCACGCGCTCTACGTCGCGGTCGGCGTCTACATGACCGCGATCGCGCTGACCCGCTGGGAGTGGGGCCTCTGGCCGACGATCGCGTTCATCCTCGCGCTCGGGCTCGCGCTGCCGCTCGTCCTCGGGGCGGTGAGCCTGCGCGTGAGCGGGATCGCGTTCGCGATGGTGACCCTCGCGTTCGCGCAGGCGGGGAACGTGCTCGTGCAGAAGAACCCGTACGGCTGGACGGGCGGGGAGGAGGGGACGGGGCTGAACTACGACCACATCCCCGACGCGTTCGTCGGCGTCCTCAACACGAAGAACCTCTACTGGCTCGCGCTCGGCTACGCGGTGCTCGTGTTCGTCGTCGTCCGTCTCGCGGTCAGCTCGTCGACCGGGCACGTGTGGCGCGCGATCCGCGAGAACGAGCCTCGGGTGGAGGTGCTCGGTCTCTGGCCGTATCCGTTCAAGCTGATCGCCTTCGTGCTCGCGGCGTTCCTCGCTGTCCTCGGTGGCGTCGTGTGGCTGCTGCTGATCGGCGGCGCGACACCCGAGGTGACCACCGCGAACTTCACGCTCGCGCTGCTCGTGATGGTCGTGCTCGGAGGGGCTGGAACACGCTTCGGCGCGATGATCGGCGGCTTCCTCTACACGCTGCTCGACCAGCGCCTCGGCGCGCTCTCGGGCTCGAGCCGCGTGCAGGATCTCCCGGACGTGCTTCGCGTGCCCCTCTCCGAGCCGCTGTTCCTCCTCGGCACGCTCTTCATCCTGCTCGTCTTCTTCGTCCCTGGCGGGATCGCGAGCCTGCCCGCGCGGCTGCGCGGGCTCCGCACGCGGCGCGAGCCGCTGCCGGAGGAGGCGGCGGCGTGAAGCTCGCCTGGGAACGGCACGGGAGTGGCGAGCCCCTGCTCCTGATCCACGGGCTCGGCTACGCGCGCTGGGGCTGGGAGCCTGTTCTGCCGGGTCTGGCGAAGGAGTTCGACGTGATCCTCTTCGACAACCGCGGGATCGGCGAGAGCGACGCGCCCCCAGGGCCGTACACCGTCGCCGAGATGGCCGCCGACGCGATCCAGGTGCTCGACGAGGCGGGCCTCGAGCGCGCGCACGTCGTCGGGACGAGCCTCGGGGGGATGGTTGCGCAGGAGCTCGCGCTCGGATACCCCGACCGCGTCGACCGGCTCGTCCTCGCCTGCACGACCCCGGGCGGGCCGCGCTCGCATCCGATGCCGCAGGTCACGGTCGCGCTGATGGCGGAGGCGGCGACGCTCGAGCCGGCCGTCGCTCTGCGGCGCTTCGTCGAGAACGCGCTCGCGCCGGCGACGGTGGCCGAACGCCCGGAGCTCGTCGACCGGATCATGGAGCATCGGATTGCGACGGCACAGGATCCGGTTGCCTGGGCGGCGCAGGCGACGGCGGGCGCGACGTTCGATGCCTACGACCGCCTCGGAGCGCTCGTCGCGCCGACGCTCGTCCAGCACGGCGACGAAGACGTCGTCGTCGATCCGCGGAACGCCGACCTGCTCGTCGAGCTTCTTCCGGATGCGCGCCTCGAGCGGTTTCCGGGCACGGGCCACCTCTTCTTCTGGGAGGCTCCGGAGCATTTCGTCTCGTCGGTCTCGGCGTTCCTGGAGGATGCGTGAGCGGCACCGAGCTGACGATCGGCCGCTGGCTCGCCGACCGCGCGCGCCTGACGCCCGACCGCGTCGCGATCCGCTTCCTCGGCAGCGAGCTCACCTACGCCGAGCTCGACGGTCGCGCGACACGGCTAGCGGCCGGGCTCGCAGAGCGCGGCCTGCGCCGCGGTGACCGGCTCGCGACCCTGACGCAGACCTCGCCGGACCACGTCGCGACGCTCTTCGCGTGCGCGCGCCTCGGCGTCGCGCTCCAGCCGATCTCGTGGCGCCTCGCCCCGGCCGAGGTCGCGTACCAGCTCGAGGACGCCGAGCCCACGCTCCTCCTCGCCTCGGAGGATCATGCGGAGCTCGCGCGGAAGGCGGGCACGGACGTCGAGATCGAACGGATCGGCGACCCGACGCTCGAAACCGACGGCGAGGTCGAGGACGTCGCGCGCGACGAAGACCCGCTGCTCCTCGTCTACACCTCGGGGACGACCGGCAAGCCGAAAGGCGCGCTCCTCACCCACGCGAACTGCTTCTGGACGAACCTGTCGTTCGACCGGACGACGAGCCTGCGCGACGACGACGTCGTCCTCCAGGTGCTACCGCAGTTCCACGTCGGCGGCTGGAACGTGCAGCCGCTGCTCGCGTGGTGGAAGGGGGCGACCGTCGTGCTCGAGCCGTCCTTCGACCCCGACCGGTCGCTCCGCCTCATCGCCGAGGAGCGCGTGACGACGATGATGGGCGTCCCCGCGACGTACCTCTTCCTCGCGGAGCAGGAGGCGTTCGCGAACGCGGATCTCTCGAGCCTGCGGCTCGCGGTCGTGGGCGGTGCGCCGATGCCGGAGGCGCTGCTCGAGACCTGGTCGGAGCGCGGCGTTGACGTGGTGCAGGGCTACGGCCTCACCGAGGCTGCGCCGAACGTCCTCTGTCTTCCGCCCGAGGACGCGAAGCGCAAGCTCGGCTTCGCCGGGAAGCCGTACCCCCACGTCGAGGTCGCGCTGCGCGACACCGACACCGGCGCGTTCCTCGACGGCGCCGCGACCGGCGAGCTCGTCGTCCGCGGCCCGAACGTCTTCGCCGGCTACTGGCGGAACGAGGCGGCGACGGCCGCGGCTCTGACGGACGGCTGGCTCTCGACGGGCGACGTCGCCGAGCGCGACGAGGAGGGCTTCTACCGGATCGCCGGAAGGATCAAGGACATGGTCATCTCGGGGGGAGAGAACGTCTATCCGGCGGAGATCGAGGACGTCCTGCACGCCCATCCGGACATCGTCGAGGCGGCGGTCGTCGGCGTCCCGGACGAGCGGTGGGGCGAGGCGTGCGCGGCCTTCGTCGTTCTGCGCGACGGCGCGACGACGAGCGCGGGGGCGCTCGCCGCGCATTGCCGTGCTCGCCTCGCGCGCTTCAAGGTGCCGAAGACGTTCACCGTCGTCGACGAGCTGCCGCGCTCGTCGATGGGCAAGGTGTCGAAGGACGACCTGCGCGCGTCCGTGGCGGAGACCGCGCGATGAGCGAGACGGCGACGAGCGTCGACGGGCGGCCGCTCTCGAAGCGCGGCGAGCGCACGCGGCGCAAGCTGCTCGAGGCCGCGGAGGCCGTCTTCGCAGAGCTCGGTTACCACGACGCGTCGATCGTCAAGCTCACCGAGGCCGCCGGCGTGGGGCAGGGCACGTTCTACCTCTACTTCGCGAGCAAGAAGGACGTCTTCGACGAGCTCGTCGTCGACCTCAACCACCGCGTCCGCCAGGCGATGACCGAGGCGGCCTCTCAGGGGACGACCCGTGCCGAGATGGAGCGGCTCGGGTTCGCCGGGTACTTCCGCTTCGTCGCCGAGCATCCGGCGCTGTACCGGATCATCCGGCAGGCCGAGTTCGTCTCGCCGGCGATCCTCCAGCTCCACTACGAGCGCCTCACGAGCGGCTACGTCGCCGGTCTGCGCGAGGCGATGGCGAACGGCCAGATCGACGAAGGCGACCCCGAGCTGCTCGCCTGGGCGCTGATGGGCATCGGCGAGCTCGTCGGCATGCGCTGGATCCTGTGGGCCGGCCGCGACGAGCTCTCGCCGGAGATGCTCGACGAGCTCGGCCGGATCATCGCCCGTACGATCGGCTCCGGAAACGGCGGCCGATGAGCCGCGTCGGGCTGCTCGCCACCGCCCACCATCTCCCCGAACGCGTCATGACGGCGGCGGAGGTTGCCGCGGCCAGCGGCATCCCGGAGGCGGTGGTCGTCGAGAAGTTCGGCCTCAGCGGCAAGCACGTCGCGGCAGACGACGAGCACGTCTCCGACCTCGCCGTCGCCGCCGCCGCACGGCTGCTCGAGGAGCACGACGTCGACCCCGCCTCGATCGGGGCGCTCGTCTACTACGGCTCGACGTGGAAGGACTACGCCGTCTGGCAGGCCGCCCCATGGATCGCGCACCGGCTGGGGTGTGTGAACGCCTACGCGATCGAGTTCGACAACGTCTCTATGGGCACCCCCGTTGCGCTGCGGCTCGCGAAGGCGTACCTGACGGCCGAGCCGGAGCTCGGGGACGTCCTGCTCGTCGCCGCCTGTCGCGAGTCGTACCTCCTCGACTACGCGAACGAGCGGTCGCGATTCATGTTCAACTTCGGGGACGGCGCGGTGGCCGGCCTGCTGACGGCAGGCGCGGAGCGGAACCTCCTGCTCGGCTCGCATGCCGTCACCGACGGGTCGTTCTCGCTTCAGGTGAAGGTGCCCGCCGGAGGAAGCGTCGAGCCCCCGTCGCATGCGACGGTGGACGGGCGGAGGCACTTTCTCGACGTCGCCGATCCTGCACAGATGAAAGGTGGCCTCGACGAGGTCTCGCTGCCCAACTTCGTCGCCGCGGCCGAGGGGGCGCTGGCGCGGAGCGGAGCGACGCTCGCGGACGTCTCGTACCTCTGCGGGATCCACATGAAGCGGTCGATGCACACGGCGATCACCGAGGCGGTGGGCGTGCCGCTCGAGCGCGCCGCCTACCTCGACGACACGGGCCACATGAGTGGCGTCGACCCGCTGCTGGCCCTCGACCGGGCGGTGCGCGCCGGCGATGTCGCGGACGGCGACCTCGTTCTCCTGCTCGCCGCCGGTACCGGCTACACGTGGGCGGCGAGCGTCATACGCTGGGGCCCGGACACGACCGGACGAGACGAAGGAGCCCGATGAGCGCGTTGACGGACCTGATCGGAAAGGAGCTCGGACCGACGGAGTGGTTCGAAGTCACGCAAGAGCGGATCGATCGGTTCGCGGAGGCGACCGACGACCCGCAGTGGATCCACACCGACCCCGTGCGCGCGGCGGACGGCCCGTTCGGGACGACCGTCGCGCACGGGTTCCTGACCCTGTCTCTGTGCGTGCCGCTGATGACGCAGACGCTCGCGCTGACCGGCTACTCGATGGGCGTCAACTACGGCGTCAACAAAGTCCGGTTCCCGGCGCCCGTGCCGTCCGGCTCGCGCATCCGCGCGCGGTTCGTCGTCCAGACGGTCGAGGAGGTCGCGGGCGGCGAGCAGGCGGTCGTGCTCGGCACGGTCGAGCGCGAGGGCGGGGAGAAGCCGGTCTGCGTCGCCGAGCTCGTCGTGAGGATGTACCGATGACCCGCTTCGAGGGGAGGACGGCGCTCGTCACGGGCGGTGCGAAGGGAATCGGCGCCGCCACCGCGTCCCGCCTCGCTTCCGAGGGCGCGAGCGTCGTCGTCGCCGACTTCGACGAGGCGACCGCGGCCGAGACGGCGGAGGCAATCGGAGGGCGTGCGATCCGCTGCGACGTCACCTCGCGCGCCGACGTCGAGGCGGCGGTGGCCCTGGCGGCCGACAGCGGACGCCTCGACGTGCTCGTCACGTCCGCCGGGATCATCCGCGACAACCTCGTGCACAAGATGACCGACGACGACTGGGAGGCCGTGATCGCCACCCACCTGCGCGGGTCGTTCCTCGCCGCGCAAGCGGCTCAGACGGTGATGACGAAACAGGACGGCGGCGGCGCGATGGTCCTCATCTCGTCGACCTCGGCGCTCGGGAACCGTGGCCAGGCCAACTACTCCGCGGCCAAGGCGGGTATCCAGGGTCTGACGAAGACCCTCGCGATCGAGCTCGGCCGCTTCGGCGTGCGGGCGAACTGCGTCGCGCCCGGGTTCATCGCGACCGCCATGACCCAGCAGACGGCCGACCGCCTCGGCGTCTCGTTCGAGGACTTCCAGACCGCGATCGCCGAGCAGGTTCCGCTCCAGCGCGTCGGCCAGCCCGAGGACGTCGCGAGCGTGATCGCGTTCCTCTGCTCCGACGACGCCGCGTACGTGAGCGGGCAGGTCGTCTATGTCCGCGGCGGCCCCTAGATAGTGGCCGAGGCCGCGCTCGTCACCGGCGCCGCAAGCGGGATCGGCCGTGCTGTTGCCGAGCGGCTCGTCGCCGACGGCTGGGATGTGCTGGCGGTCGACCTCGCGCCGGACGAGGATGGCCCGGGCAATCCATACGCTGCCGACTTGACGACGCGGGAGGGCAACCACGCCGCGGTCGACGCGGCGCTCGAGCGCTTCGGACGTCTCGATGCGCTCGTCCCCAACGCCGGGTTCCAGCACGTCTCGCCTGTCGAGAGCTTCGACGAGGACCGCTGGGACGCCCTCGTCGCGCTGCTCCTCACGAGCCCGTTCCTGCTCGCCCGCTACGCGTGGAGCGCGCTCCGCAAGTCGGGGAACGGCCGCATCGTCGTCGTCGCCTCGGTCCACGGTCTCGTCGCATCGCCGTTCAAGGCGGGATACGTGTCCGCGAAGCACGGCGTGCTCGGGCTCGTGAAGACGCTCGCGCTCGAGGGAGCGCCGGTCGGGATCCGCGCGAGCGCCGTCTGCCCCGGCTACGTGCGGACGCCTCTGGTCGAGGAGCAGATCGCCGACCAGGCTCGCGCCCACGGGATGCCGGAGGAGCGTGTGCTCGAGGACGTGCTCCTCGCGCCGCAGGCCGTGAAGCGCATGCTCGAGCCCTCCGAGGTCGCCGACGCGGTCGCGTACCTCCTCGGCCCGGGCGCCGCGGTGTTCACGGGGGCGCCTCTCGTGATGGACGGCGGCTGGACCGCGCGCTGAGCAGGTCGAGGGTGCGGCCGGCCCCACCCTCCGTGCCGTCGGTCGAGGCAGGACCGGCGGCGAAAGCCTGACCGAGCGCGCGCCCGCTTGCAACCGCCCTTTCGGGGTGGCGCGGTCGACGCCCGTTTCCCTCGAACGAGGGCTTGTTCCGGGGCGGTGATCGATCCGAAGGAGCAAAGGAGACCACGTACACGACTGCGGAGGTATGACGAATGGGCACGCGGCAGCCCACCCGGCTCACGCCAATTGCATACGGCCTGCCCGAGGACGCGATGTCCGACGGGCTGGCGGACGACCGCGGCAGCGGGCGCACCGGCATGTACCTGCTCTTCGCGCTCGTCATCGCTCTGGCGGTCGCGACGCTCTGGTGCGTCGCACGGCCGGCTCTCGAGCAGAAGCCGGCCGCCGAGCGCTCCTGCGAGGTCGTCATCCTCGCGTCGGGCTCGCCGAGCTGTGTCGATCCGCAGTCACGCGCGGCTCAGGCCGTCGCGGCGAAGCGCACAACCAAACGCTGACGGAGCAAGCCCTCGCGCGGGCTTGCCTACGATGCCCGTCGTGTCGTTCGATCGCGAGCTGCGGGAGTGCCTCAGGCTGATCCTGGGGGCCGACGCACCGGAGCCCGAGTACGACGCGCTCGTCTTCTTCAGGCAGTGGCTCGCCGAGCGCAACCTCGGGCTGGTGCCGATTGCGAAGGCGGCCGAGTTCGAGTGGCCCGGTCGGTGGATCGCTCGTGTCCGCGCCGGCGGAGAGGACCATGCGGTGGTGATGTTCGGCTCTCCGTCAGGCGCGCTCAACGATCCGACGGGCGCGCTCGCGCGCGGCGGGACCATCGAGGAGGGTTGGCTCGTCGCACGGCTCGACCTTCTGCTCGCGACCGACGATCCGTACGGCAGCCGCTCGACCTCCGGCTCCGTGGTGGGCCTGCTCGTCGCGCCGGACGCCGAGCAGCCTCTCGTCGCGGTCGACTCCGTACGCGCCGTCGCCGGCCGTGGCCTGGAGGGCGACCGCTACTTCGACGGCCGGGGGACGTTCAGCGGCACCGGACGGGGATACGAGCTGACGCTCGTCGAGCAGCAGGCGCTCGAGGACGTCGACCTCTCGTGGGAGGAGGCGCGCCGGAACGTCGTCACGCGCGGCATCGCGCTGAACGCGCTCGTCGGCCGGCGCTTCACGGTCGGGACGGCGGAATGCGTCGGACGCAGGCTGGCCGAGCCCTGCGCCCATCTCGAGCGGCTCACGCGGCCCGGGATCATCCGCCCGCTCGTCCACCGCGCGGGCCTCCGCGCGGACATCCTCCGCGACGGCGAGATCGCACTCGGTGACACGATCGTCCCGCGCTGAGCGTCGATCCGGGTGGTCCGCCGTCCGGCTCGCGCGGCCGCGCTGGCGGATCGGACGGCATCGACTCGCCTGCCGGGGAGGGGTGCCGCGGCGCCGGCCGCCGATGAGCACGACATGACATTCGCACTGAAGCGATGGCGCTGGAAGCTCTCACCGGCCGCGCGCCGAGCACGTCGCAAGCACACCGAACGCGTCACCGAGCTCGCGCGCGCGAAGCGCGCGAACTGGGCGTAGCGCGCACGCCGGCCGCTGCTCCGAACCCGCGTGGCTCGTCGGCATCATCTTCGTGCTCGGCGTGGGGCCTGATCCTCGGCTACCTGATGTAGAAGTCCGGGCTCGTACCGCGCCGCACGGCCTGGTTCGGACGAAAGCGCCGGACCGTTCTGGTTCCGTCGCCACGACGAGTGCGACGATTCGCCTCCTTCGGCGGTCGGCACCGACGACGCCGACGACGCGTAGGCCAACGCGCACTCGCGCGGACGCCGCGTTTCGGCGCCGCCCCGACGAGGTACCCCTCCACACCCGTGGACGACGACAACGCCGAGACAGCAGACGTCCCCGCGGCGGAAGCAGACAACACCGAAGAGGGGGGCTCTTGGCCTGTGCTCTCCGACCTCGACCTCGCCGTCTGCATAACCGACAGCGCATCCCCGGTGACCGGCGTCCACGGCCAAACCGGCGTGACATTGCCCAGTGATGGTCCAGCTCGCGGCTTGACCAACGGGTAGCGCCGGATCCGGTCGTGTGGCCCAGGCTGAGTGCATGAGCCTGTTGCTGAAGCAGTTTCGCCAGAAGTACTCCCCGGCCGCCCGTCGCGGACGCGAAGCAGCCCGGAAGCACGCTGCCCGCCTCGAGTACGAGGGGTGGGTGGCCGCGCAGAAGAAGGCACTGACGCAGAGCGACGACGGCGCTGCGGCCGCCAAGCCGTAGTACGCCGCGTCGCCGTCACCTCGCAGCCGGCGTCCCGGCCATGGGGCCAGGTGTCGAGCGCTGCGCGGGCTACCGGGTCACGTCGTGGACGACGATCGCGCGCACGGGGACGCCGTCGACGCTCGGCTGCAGGTCGGCAGCGGCCACGCGCTCGGCGAACTGGGCCTCCTCGTCAGGATGCAGCGCGACGAGGATCTCGTCGGCGTCGAACGTTGCGAGCGCGTCCCGGATCGCCAACATCACGTCCGCCTCCCCCTTGCGGGCGTCCACGACCTGCGGAAGCTCGTCGGCGAGCCTGGATGCCTCTTCCTCGGCCTCGGAGGCGGCGCGCTCGTCGTTCGCGAGCCAGTCGAAGAACCCCTGCCGAACGACCGGAACGACCACCCTCACCTCATCGACGTCGTCGCCCAGGCGTGCGCGCACCGCTGCCTCGGCGTGCTCGACTGCCTCGACGACCAGAACGTTGCGTCCCATCCCGGTGTCGTTCCCCGTCTGGCCGCCCGCTAACCCCATCTCTTGAGGTTCAGCGTCAGGTTGCGTGGCGCTGATCCGGATGCTCGGGGACACGACATGGCGACCGTCGTGGAACTCGGCGAGGTGATCGGTGAGCATGTCGCGGAAGGGGATGGCGTCGTCGTCTCCTCGATGGACGCGACTCACGCCGGGTCAGGGCATCGGAGTTTGTGCATCCCGTTGACGGGGGAGGCACCAGACGAGGCGACCCGAGGAGGCGAATCTGAATGGCTGACGATCAGAGGCACGGCCGCATCTTCGGAGTGCTCATGATCATCACGTTCATCACGTCGATTGCGGCGCTCGCGCTCTTTCAGCCCGTCCTCGACGATCCAGTCGGCTACGTCAGCGGCGGCGGAAAGGACAACCAGATCCACCTGGCAGCCTTTCTGGAGCTCCTGCTCATCATCTCGAACGTCGGAACGGCAGTCGCCCTCTATCCGATTGCACGTCGCCAGAACGAGGCCCTCGCCATCGGCTATGTCGGGGCTCGGATCATCGAGTCCACCTTCATCGCAGCGGGGATCATCTTCGTGCTCGGAGTCGTGGGCCTGCGGACCGATCTTCCCTCCGCACACAATGCTGCCTTCACGCTCGCCGCCCTCAAGGACTGGTGCCAGTTGTTTGGCCCCGGAATGATCGTCCCCTGGGGTAACGGCCTCATCCTCGGCTACCTGATGTACAAGTCAGGACTCGTCCCGAGGCGGATGGCCTGGTTCGGGCTGATCGGAGGGCCGCTTCTCCTGATTGGCAACTTCGCCGTCCTCTTCGACTGGGCTGACTCGTCGGGCCCCGTGAACATCCTGGTTGCCCCGGAGTTCATCTGGGAGGCGTTCCTCGGGATCTATTGCGCGATCTGGGGGTTCCGGAAGGACTCCCCGATCATCCGACCGAACTGGCGCGGCAACGCCCCGGCGGCATGAGCGCCGGCTCCTCTCCCATATCCGTCGATCCATCGACGAACGGCCTACCTCTTTCCTGGCAGCGCCTCCTGGCTCTGTCCGGCGTGGTATTCGCGGTGCTCTTCGTCATAGGCTGGTTCGCAAGCGGCGGCGATGCGCCGGATTACGGCGCATCGGATCAGGCGTGGACGGATTGGGCCGACGACAACCAATGGAAGAGCCGCATCGGCGCGTTCGCAATGCTGCTCGCGGGTTTCGTGTTCCTGCACTTCGCAGGGATGATCCGAAGTGTGCTCGGGAGAGCGGAGTCCGCCGTGGCGGGCTCTTCGCAACTCGCACGGGCCTCATTCGCAGGAGCCGTGACGGGCATCACCGGAATGGTGGCCGCCATCGTCATCATCGCTTCGGCCGATTCCGAGGGTGCAACCGCAGATCC
>DASSBI010000044.1:0-4833 GCA_035698965.1 Gaiella sp.
CTCGATCAGCGCGGCCACGCGCTCGCGATCCTTCCACATGTAGAGCTGGAACCAGTTGCGGCCGCTCGGGTTCGCGCGCGCGACGTCCTCGATCGACGTCGTGCCGAGCGTCGACAGCGAGAACGGGATCCCGGCCGCGCCCGCGGCGGCCGCGCCAGCACGCTCTCCCTCGGTGCGCATCAGCCGCGTGAAGCCCGTGGGGGCGATGCCGAACGGGAGCGCGGACGGTCCCCCGAGGACGGTGACGCTCGTGTCCACCGTGGAGACGTCGCGCAGCACCTCCGGGTGGAACTCGACGTCCTGGAACGCCTGGCGCGCCCTCGCAAGCGAGATCTCTCCCTCGGCCGCACCGTCGGTGTAGTCGAATGCGACCTTCGGTGTCCGGCGCTTCGCGATCTTCCGCAGGTCCTCGATCGTGAAGGCGGCCGCCAGGCGGCGCTTCGTCGCGCCGAGTTCGGGGCGCTTGAGCCGGACCAGCGGCGCGAGCTCGCGGGGGCGGGGAAGCCGTCGGCGGGTCACGAGGCCGAGGATCGATCATCGATTATCGTTCTCACGCGCGAGACCATAACCCCTCGCCACACGCATGTCTCGTGCGGGAGCCGCGCGCTGCAAACTCCGACCGATGGAGCCGCCGGGCGTCGACCTCTACTGGCTGCCGCTCGGCGCAGGCGGGTGGTTCGTGCGACTCAACGGCAAGGCGTACGAGGCTCTTGTGGCGGCCCGCGACCGGCGTCCGCGCGCCGACCTCTACCACTCGGCGCTGGTCGTAACGGTGCGGAGGCGCGGTTCGCGATCGAGTCGGGGCCGGCCGCCGACGGTGACTCCGCTGCGCGCGCCGCGTCGTCTGCGACGGGGCCGTCGGACACCGGGTTGCGCTTCCCGCCGTCTCTGTCACGATCGGCGCGAGGGAGATGGTGTTCGAGGTCGTCGGCAGGGAGGAGGAGTTGGCCGCCGTCGCGGGGTTCCTCGAGGGACCGCACGACGGCTCTGCGGTGCTCGTCCTCGAGGGCGACCCGGGGATCGGCAAGTCGACGCTCTGGCAGGCTGCCGTCGAGGCGGCGCGCGCATGTGGCCTCGTGGTGCTCGCGTCGCGCCCCGCGGAGGCGGAGCGCGGCCTCGCGCACGCGGGCCTGGGCGACCTCCTCGAGGGTGTCGCCGACGAGGCGCTGCCACGGCTGAGCGCGCCGCGGAGGCGGGCGCTCGAGGTGACGCTCCTGCAGGACGAGCCCGAAGAGCCCGTCGACGACCGCGCGCTGGCGGTCGCGGTGCGCGACGTGTTGCAGCTGCTCGCGGAGCCCGGCCCGCTCGTCGTCGCGATCGACGACGTCCAGTGGCTCGACCTCCCGACGTCGCGGACGCTCGCCTTCGCGCTCCGGCGGCTCGGCGAGGCACCGGTGCTCCTGCTCCTCGCGCAACGGGTCGCCGACACCCGTCCCGACGAGCCCGAGCTCGTTCTTGCAGTGGAGGAGGCGCGGCGCCGCCGGCTTCGCGTCGGGCCGCTCAGCGCCGGCGCCCTGCATCGCGTCCTGCGCGATCGGCTTGACCGGTCGTTCCCTCGGCAGACGCTGCTCCGGATCCACGAGCGGACGGAGGGGAACCCGTTCTTCGCGCTCGAGGTCGCGCGGGCCCTCTCCGACGACACCGATCCACTTGCGCCGCTGCCCGTCCCGGCGACTCTCGAGGAGCTCCTCGCCGCGCGCATCGCCGTTCTGCCTCCCCGCACGCGCGACGCGCTCGGGCTCGCGTCGGCGCTCGGCGCCGCCCCGGAGTCGCTCCTCGAGCGGACCGGCGTCTCCGCTGCCACCCTCGAGCCGGCCGTCGCGGGACACGTGATCGCGCGAGAGAACGGCGTCGTGCGTTTCTCGCACCCCATGCTCGCGTCCGTGCTCTATGCCGGCCTCGGCGAGGGGAGGCGAGACGTGCATGCGCGCATCGCGGCCGTCGCCGACGACCCGTTGCAGCGGGCGAGGCACACGGCGCTCTCGCAGGACGAGCCGGACGCGGCCGTGGCGGACGTGCTCGACCTGGCGTCGGACCAGGCCCGGGTCCGCGGCGCGCCCGCCGTCGCCGCCGAGCTCGCCGAGCATGCCCTCAGGCTGACGCCGGAGGCCGCGCCGGACAACCGGCGACGCCGGGCGCTGGCCGCCGCGCGCGCACATCAGACGGCGGGCGAATGGACACGCGCCCGGGCGCTCGGGGAGAGCCTCCTCGACGGGGCAGAGACCGTGCCGTGGCGCGCGGAGGCGCTCGTGCTCCTCGCCGAGCTCGCGTCCGCCGACGAGTCCGTCGTCCTGCTCGAGCAGGCGTTCGACGAGCCGAGCGCGCCTCCGGCCCTTCGGTCGGCGATCCAGTGCCGCCTCGCTTGGGCGAACCGGTTCAGGTCGCACGCCGATCATGCCGGCCTCGCGCTGGAGATCGCCGAGCGGCTGGACGACGACGTGCTTCGCACGAGGGCACGCGCGGTCCAGGCCGTTCTCGCGTGGTTTCGAGGCGACGCCGGTGCGGACGCGCAGCTCAGAGCCGTCGCGCCGGACATCGCGGGCGCCCTCGGAGGCGAGCGGCTCGTCCAGGAGGCGACGCAGGCGATCGTCAACGGGCTCCCGCCCGCCGAGGCCCGCGCGCTGCTCGAGCGCGAGCACCGCGAGTGGCGTGACCGAGACGAGCCACGGAGCGCTCGGGCGCTGTGGGGGCTGTCGTGGGTCGAGCTCGGAGCGGGTCGTCTCGAGCTCGCGGCGGCGCATGCCGCGGGCGCGCACGACGTCGCGATCCAGTACGGCCTCGAGGTGCCGCAGGACCATCTCCCGACCGCCGTCGTGGCGGTCCACCGCGGGCAGCTCGACGTCGCGCGCCGGCACTCCGAGCGTGCGCTCGAGCTGGCGGAGGAGCAGTTCGGCCTGCATCCCCCGCAGCACGTCGCGGTTCTCGGGCTCGTTCACCTCTGGAGCGGCGACCCGTCCGCGGCAGCCGCCCGCCTCGCGAACGCCGACCGCCAGGCGGAGCTTCTCGGGTGGGGAGAGCCGAGCCTCCGCTGGTGGACGCCCGATCGCGTCGAGCTCCTCCTCGGTCAGGGTGAGCTGGACGAGGCTGGAGGCCTTCTCGACGGCTGGGAGGCGGACGCACTCCGTGTCGGCCGCGAGGCGGTGCTCGCGCACGTGACGCGGTGCAGAGCGCTGGCCGCGGCGGCGAACGGCGACGTCGGCGGGGCGAACGAGCTTCTCGAGGAAGCCGTGGTCGCGCACGAGCGCGTCGCCGACCCGTTCGGGGAGGGTCGTGCGCTGCTCGCCCTGGGCGTCATGCGTCGGCGCGCCCGCCGGAAGCGGCCCGCCCGCGAGGCGATCGAGCACGCGGTCGCGGTCTTCGAGGAGATCGGCGCGGAGGGCTGGGCCGCCAGGGCACGGGAGGAGCTCGGCGCCGTCGGCGGCCGCAGGCGCGTCGAAGGGCTGACCGCGGCGGAGCGCCGCGTCGCCGCCCTCGTCGCCGACGGCAAGACCAACCGCGAGGTCGCGGCCGCGCTGTTCCTGCAGGAGCGCACGGTGGCGAGCCACCTCACCCACATCTACGCAAAGCTCGGCGTGCGCTCGCGGACCGAGCTCGCGCGACGGCTCGAGCAGGCGGACACGCCCAAAGTTCCGACGTTCTGACGTTTCCGTCGCGTCCCGCGCGCCCTAGCGTCGAACGGGTGCCGAGCTACCTCGTCGAGACCTATCTCACCCGCGGCCGCGCCAACGAGCGGCGCGCGGGCGAGCGACGGGCGCGCACGGCCGCGGCGGAGCTGACGCAGGGGAGCAGGCTCGTCCGCTTCGACCACTCGATCCACGTACCCGAGGACGAGATCTGCTTCTACATCTTCGACGCACCGTCGGCCGGCGACGCGGCGCGCGCCGCGCGACGGGCCGGCCTCGATCCCCTGCGCGTCGTCGAAGCGGTCTCGTCGGACAAGGAGAAGAGATGAGATCCAAGGCGATCTGGGCATTCCTGCTCGCCGTGCTCGGCGTGACCGTCTACGCGGCCAACGTGCTCGCGACGCCCGCGTCCGGCTTCACCGGCACCACCATCGCGAAGGCCACGTACGGCGAGATCTACTCGCACGTCCACACCGTTCCCGCGTACTGGTCCGAGAAGATCCAGACGAAGGGCGACTCCGACCTCTACGTCCAGCAGAACGTGGTGGAGCCCGGCGGCAGCTCCGGCTGGCACACGCATCCGGGGCCGAGCTTCATCATCGTCACCGAGGGGAGCATCACCGCCTACGAGGGTGACGACCACGGCTGCACGGCGCGCGTCTACACGGCCGGCACGGCGAACAACGCGTTCGTCGACCCGGGCGACGGTCACGTGCACATCCTCCGGAACGAGACGGACGCGACCGCGCGAACCGTTGCGGTGCAGTTCGTGCCGGCCGGCGCCGTGAGGCGGCAGGACGAGCCCGACCCGGGGAACTGCGCCTTCTAGAGGCGGGGAGAGGCACGGCGGCGGGCGCCGCGGCGTGCCCGCCGTGCCGTGCCGGGTCAGACGGTCACGACGACCTTCCCGCGCGCGTGGCCCTCACCGAGGTAGGCGAGCGCGTCGGGTGCCTGCTCGAGCGGGTACGTCCGGTCGACCACAGAGCGGATCGTCTCCGCTCCGAGCAGCGACGCGAGGTACGCGAGATCGTCCCGCTCGATCTTCGCGACGAAGAACCGCACCGCGCGGCGGCGAAGCTTCGACATGAGGAGCGTCGCGCCGAGGTGGGGGAGCGGGCCGAGGCCGCGGTACGTCATGGGGCCGCCGATGACCACGACGGTCGCATCCGGCGCGAGGACGCGCTGGAGCGCGCCGAGCGACCGGCTTCCG
>DASSBI010000045.1:0-15097 GCA_035698965.1 Gaiella sp.
CTTGGTCGCCGAGCCGGGCTTCGTCGTCGTGACGCCGGGAAGAGGCGTGATCATGATCATCCCCGTCTCGGTCTGCCACCACGTGTCGACGACCGGGCAGCGGCTGCCGCCGATGTGCTCGGAGTACCAGATCCACGCCTCAGGGTTGATCGGCTCGCCGACCGAGCCGAGCAGGCGCAGCGAGGAGAGGTCGTGCTTCGCCGCATGCTCGGGGCCCCACTTCATGTGCGCGCGGATCGCCGTCGGCGCGGTGTAGAGGATCGTGACGCCGTAGCGCTCCACGATCGACCACCAGCGCGCGTGGTCGGGGAAGTCGGGCGTGCCCTCGTAGAGCACGGACGTGGCGCCGTTGCAGAGCGGCCCGTAGACGATGTAGCTGTGGCCGGTGATCCAGCCGATGTCGGCCGCGCACCAGTAGACGTCCTTCTCGGGCTTCAGGTCGAAGACGTGGCGGTGGGTCGACGCGACGCCCACGAGGTAGCCGGCGGTCGTGTGGACGATGCCTTTCGGCTTCGCCGTCGTGCCCGACGTGTACATGAGGAGGAGTAGGTCCTCGCTGTCCATCGGCTCGCACGGGCACGTCGCCGGGTCGTCGGCGACGTCGAGCTCGTGGTACCACCGGTCGCGCCCCGCGGTCATCGGCACGTCGTTCCCTGTCCGGCGCACGACGAGGCACGAGTGGACGCGTGGCGCGGCAGCCATCGCCTCGTCGGCGGTCTGCTTGAGCGGGACGGGCTTGCCGCGACGCCATGCCTCGTCCTGGGTGACGAGCACCTCGCAGCCCATGTCGACCATCCGGCCCGAGAGCGAATCGGCGGAGAAGCCGCCGAAGACGACGGTGTGCGGTGCGCCGAGCCGCGTGCAGGCGAGCATCGCGACGGCAAGCTCGGGGATCATCCCCATGTAGATCGCGACCGGTGTGCCCTTCCGGACGCCGAGCTCCTTCAGGGCGTTCGCCATCCGGACGACGTCGCGTTGCAGGTCGGCGTAGGTGACCGTGCGCGTGTCGCCGGGCTCGCCCTCCCAGTGGTACGCGACCCGCTCGCCGAGCCCCGCCTCGACATGACGGTCGACGCAGTTGTACGCGACGTTGAGCTTGCCGCCGAGATACCACTTCGCGTACGGGAGCTCCCACTCGGAGAGCGTCTCGAACGGCTCGAACCACGACACGCGCTCGCGCCCCTCGGACTCCCAGAATGCGTCCGGGTCGCGGTCGTAGATCTCCGGTCTTGCGACCGCCTCGGCAGCGAACGCCGGGTCGGGCGGGAAGCGGCGCTCCTCGTCGAGCAGCGTCGAGATCGCGTGGTCGCTCATCGGGCCGTTTCTACCACGGCCGCCTGCGGATCGAGCCCGTACGGATAGTCCGTGAGCGTCTCGCAGCCATCCTCCGTGACGAGGACGAGATCCTCGAGCCGCACGCCGCCGAACCCGTGGCGGTACAGGCCGGGCTCGAGCGTGATCACGTCGCCGACGACGAGCTCGTGCCCGAACTTGCCGAGATACGGAGCCTCGTGGACGTCGAGCCCGACGCCGTGGCCGAGCGCGTGGTTGAAGCCTTCGCGCAATACCGTCCCGTCCGGCTTCGACAGGTTTGTCGGATAGCCGAGCTTCTCGTAGAAGCGGCAGACGCTGCGGTAGATCTCCGGCCCGTCGGCTCCAGGGCCGACGAGGCCGCGGCAGAGCTCGAGCGCCTCACACGTCTGCTCGTACCAGGTCGCGATCTCCGGGTCGGGCGTGCCGACGGCGAACGTCCGGGTCATGTCCGAGTAGCACGCGCTCGCGACGTCGTACGGGAAGAGGTCGCAGACGAGGTGGTCGTCGTTTGCGACCCGTCCCGAGCCTGTGTGGTGACCGTCGGCAGCCTGGGGGCCGTGTGCGACGATCAGGTCGTCGCCGCGGCAGCCGTGCTCGGCGAAAACGTCGATGGCGGCTGTGCGCAGGAGCTCGCACGTGAGCGGCTCGCCGTCCACGACCCGGCCCTCGTCCCCGGGCTCCGACCGCGCGAGGAGCTCTGCGATCACGGCCATGCCCGCTTCCCCTGCGCGGGTCGCGCGGCGGATCCCTTCGAGCTCGGCTGCGGTCTTGCGCCGCCTGCGGTCGTCGAAGAACCGCTGGTCGGGGAGGATCTCGACGCCGGCGGCGCGCAACCCGTCAGCGTGCCGTAGCGGGAACCTGGCCGGTACGACGGCTTGTGCAATTCCGAGCGACTCCACCATCTGCACGGTCAGCGTCGGCCCGATCTCGTAGATGTCCATCCCCGAGCGGACGAGCTCGTCCGAGGGGAAGGTCTCGGAGTGGATGATCTCGATCGAGGGGTCGACGACGGCGATCCGGTCGCCCTCGACGCTCCACACCACGGCGACGCGCCGCCCGCCGACCTCCGCATAGACGAAGGGGTCTCCGATGTGGATCGGGATCTCGTGCCGGAGCTCCGGGGACCGCTCCGTGTCGCCGACGATCAGGACGTCCGTCACGAGGCTGAGCCTACCCTGCCGCGGGTAGGGTGGCATCCGTGGAGCAGGCCCTCCTCGACCTGCGGGCACGCCTCGCCGAGGTCTCCGATCTGAGTCGCGCGGCAGGCGTGCTCGGCTGGGACCAGCGCGTGACCATGCCGCCTCGCGGCACCGAGGCGCGCGCGCAGCAGCTCTCGACCCTCGGCCGGATCGCGCACGAGCGATTCACCGACGACGAGGTGGGGAGGCTCCTCGATCGAGCCGGGACGCTCGTCGAGTCGCAGCCCTACGACTCCGACGACCGCAGCCTCGTGCGCGTGACCCGCCGCGACTGGGAGAAGGCACGCCGTGTGCCGACCGAGCTGCGTGCCGAGATGACCCTGCAGGCCGCCCGCGGCCATCACGCCTGGGTCGAAGCGCGGCGGACGAGCGACTTCGAGTCGTTCCTCCCCTATCTGCGGACGAACGTCGAGCTGAAGCGGCGCTACGTCGAGTGCTTCGAGTGGTCGGACAGCCCGTACACGCCGCTCCTCGACGACTACGAGCCCGGGATGCTGACGACCGAGGTGCAGGAGGTGTTCGCGGTGCTGCGCCCGGCACTGA
This sequence comes from Gaiella sp., assembly GCA_035698965.1. Lineage (GTDB taxonomy): Bacteria > Actinomycetota > Thermoleophilia > Gaiellales > Gaiellaceae > Gaiella. The sequence continues at coordinate 3,057 of DASSBI010000045.1, forward strand.
CGGAGCTCGTCGCGGCCGCGCCGGAGGTCGACGCGTCGTTCCTCCACGGCGACTTCCCGCCCGAAGAGCAGCGTGCATTCGCGGAGCGCGTCGTCAGGACGATGGGCTTCGACGACGACGCCTGGCGGCTCGACCCGACCGCGCACCCGTTCTGCACGTCGTTCTCGAACAGGGACGTCCGCCTCACGACGCGGTACCGGCCCGACGACCTCGAGTCGGTCTGGTCGACGATGCACGAGGCGGGACACGGCCTCTACGCCCACGGTATCGCCGACGCGCTGCTCCGCTCGCCGCTCCACGGCGCGCCGTCGCTCGGCATCAACGAGTCGCAGAGCCGCACCTGGGAGAACCTGGTCGGCCGCTCGAGGCCGTTCTGGGAGCACTGGTTCGCGCCGCTCCAAGAGCACTTCCCTGCGCTGCGCGGGGTCGAGCTCGACACCTTCGTCCGCGCGATCAACCGGGCCGAGCCCGGGCTGATCCGCGTCGACGCCGACGAGACGACCTACAGCCTCCACATCATCCTTCGCTTCGAGCTCGAGCAGGAGCTCGTTCAGGGGACTGTCGCGCTCGAGGACCTTCCCGAGATCTGGAACACGCGGATGAAGGAGTTCCTCGGCGTCGACGTTCCCGACAACGCCCTCGGCGTCCTGCAGGACGTCCACTGGTCGGGCGGCGGGATCGGCTACTTCCCGACCTATGCGCTGGGCAACGTCATCTCGCTGCAGATCTGGGACGTCGTCCGCGGAGCGCTGCCAGACCTCGACGACCAGCTGGCGGCAGGCGACCTCCTCCCGTTGTCTGACTGGCTGCGCGACAACCTCTACGCGCTCGGGCGGAAGCTCACGCCGAAGGAGACGATCGAGCGGCTCACCGGGTCTCCGGTCATCGACCCGGCGCCGTACCTCGCCTACCTCGGCGACAAGGTCGCAGCGCTGACGACGTGACGCTCGGCGAGCGCGAGCAGGAAGCGATCCGCTCGGTCCTCGACGGCCTCGAGCGGGACGTCGACGTCAAGCTCGAGCTCGGCCCGACGGCGACACCGGTAACGCTGCTCGCCGCCGGCGGCAGGGAGATCGACTCGAACGCGCTCGCGCAGGAGATCGTCGAGGGCGTCTGCGCGCTGTCCGACCGTGTCTCGCTCTCGGTCGTCGAGCGCGAGGAGCCGGGACCGTGGCCGCGCACGACGATCGGGCCCGGGCTCGAATACCTCGGCATGCCGGCCGGCTACGAGCTGACGACCCTCGTCCACGGGATCCTCGAGGCCGGTCGCGCGGCGCCCGCGCTCACCGACGCGTCGCTGGAGCGGCTGGCGGCGATCGACGAGGACGTCGCGATCGACGTCTACGTCACTCCGACCTGACCGCACTGCCCGCCGGCCGTGCTGCTGGCGTACAAGCTGGCACTCGCCTCGCCGAGGATCACGGCGCGCGGGATCGAGGCGTCGGAGTTCGCGGTCGACGCCGACCGGCACGGCGTCCACGCCGTGCCCGCGATCGTCGTCGACGACCGCTACGCCTGGGCCGGCACGGTTCCCGAGGCCGCGTTCGTCGAGCGCGTGCTCGCCGCTCGAGGCAGCTGAGCGTCCATACACTCATCCCGTGGACGCGATCGACCGCGCGAACGGGCTGCTCGACCGCTACGCCGTGCTGGCGCGGGCGGAGCTGCCGGTGGGGGCAAGGGTGTTCGACGCGCACACGCACCTCGGCGACGACATCGACGGGATGGTCGGCGACCGCGACGAGCTGCTCGCGATCCAGCGGGGCTTCGGCATCGAGCGCTCGTTCGTCTTCTGCCTCGACGAGCCCGACCGCCGGCCCGCTTTCACCGCCGCGAACGACCGGACGCTCGCCCACGCTGCGGCTGCGCCCTCGGAGCTCCTGCCGTTCGTGCGCCTCGACCTCGACGAGGGACCGGTGGCGGAGGCGACCCGTTGCATCGACCGCGGGGCGCGCGGGATCAAGCTGCATCCCCGGGCGCAGCGGTTCCTCCCGGACGACCCGCGCCTCGAGCCCGTCTTCGCGCTCGCGGCGGAACGTCGCGTCCCGATCCTGATCCACGGCGGCCGCGGCCTGCCGCCGATCGCCGACTCGCTCGCCCGCCTGCTCGACCGCCACTGCCCGCCGGCGCTGATCGTCGCGCACGCGGGCATCGTCGATCTCGCCGCCATGGCGGAGAACTTCGCGGGCCGCGCCGGCGTCTTCTTCGACACCTCGGTGTGGAGCCCGCTCGACCTCCTCGACCTGTACCGGCTCGTCCCGCCGGAGCAGGTCGTCTACGCGTCCGACTACCCGTACGGCCGCCAGCCGAACTCGCTCCTGATGGCGGTGCGAACCGCGCGGGCGAGCGGCCTCGACGATGCCGAAGTGCGCGCCATGCTCCACGACACGGCGGCGCGCATCGCCGACGGCCTCGAGCCGGTGACCCCCGGCGCAGCGCGCGGTGCAGCCGAGCTCTCGCATCCCGTCCCGTTCTTGCGCATCCACCAGTACCTGACGATGGCCTCGGCCATGCTCTGGCTGCGCCACGCGTCGGACACGTACGGCGTCCTCGGGCTCGCGATCAACGCGTGCGACGCGCGCTCGAACGGGTACCGCGAGGAGACGAACCAGCTGCGCGAGCTCCTCGTCACGACCCGCGACCTGTGGGACCTCGCGGGGCAGACCGAGGACGAGGGCGATCGCCGCCGCGCCCAGCGGGGCGCATTCAGGCTCGTCCACCTCGCTAGCGTGCTCGCCGTGACGAACCCCGGCTAGCGGCCTGCTCAGACGAGTCGGTGCTGCGTCGCCCAGCGCGTCAGCTCGTGGCGGGTCGAGAGCTGCAGCTTGCGCAGGACGCTGGAGACGTGGCTCTCGACGGTCCTCACGGAGATGTCGAGACGAGCGGCGATCTCCTTGTAGAGGTAGCCGCGTGCGATCAGCTGCAGCACCTCGCGCTCGCGCGGCGTGAGCTCGTCGAGCTCGGAGCCGGCCTGCTCGGAACGGTACGCGTCGAGGACGAAGCCCGCGAGCCGCGGCGAGAAGACGGCGTCGCCCGACGCGACCCGCTCGATCGCAGCCGCGAGCTCCTCGCCGGAGATCGTCTTCGTCACGTAGCCGCGCGCGCCGGCACGGATGATCGCGATCACGTCCTCCGCGGCGTCGGAGACCGACAGCGCGAGGAAGCGGACGTCCGGCCGCTCGGGCGCGACCGCGTCGATGATCGCCTCGCCGCTGCCGTCCGGGAGGTGCACGTCGAGCAGCACCACCTCGGGCTCGAGCTCCTTGATCAGCGGGATGGCCGCCGCGACCGTTCCGGCCTCGCCGACGACCTCGACCGCGTCGCCGAGCTCGGCCTTGACGCCCGCGAGGAAGAGCCCGTGGTCGTCGACGAGGACGACGCGCCTGCTCACGAGTCACTCCTCGGGATGCGCAACTCGACCTCGGTGCCCTCGCCCGGCGTCGAGACGACGGACGCCGAGCCGCCGGCACGCTCGAGCCGGCCGCGGATCGACTCGGCGATGCCGCGGCGGTCCTCCGGGACGGCGGCCGGGTCGAAGCCAGAGCCGCGATCTCGGACGAACACCGCCATCTCGTCCTCCGTGACCTCCGCGTAGACGTCGATCTCCTCGACGCCGGCGAACTTCGCCGCATTGGTCATCGCCTCGCGGGCGGCGAGTACGATCGCGCCGTCGGCCTCCGCGTCGCCCGAGCTCGCCAGCTCGATGCGCACCCCGAACACGTCCTCCACGTCGGCTGCCGCGGACGACAGCGCCGCGACGACCGAGCTGCCGTCGTCGCCGAGCGGCCGGTCGGCGTAGAGCCAGCCGCGGATCTCGCGCTCCTGCCGCCGGGCGAGGGAGGCGACGCGCCGCGGCTCGTCGGCGTGCCGCTGGATCAGCGCGAGCGTCTGCAGCACCGAGTCGTGGACGCGCGCGGCGACGTCCGAGCGCTCCTCGCTGCGGATGCGCGCCGCTCGCTCGGCGTCCCGCTCGACCGCGAGCCGCCAGAGCCACGGCCCCGCGATGAGCAGGAGCCCGCCGGCGACGGCGCCGGGCGCGAGGAGCGGGGCAGGCGCGTCTCCGCCCGCCGCGAGCAGGATCACCGCGCCGATGGCGACGAGCGCGTAGCCCGCGTACGAGAGCGGAGCGTCGGGCCGGAGCCCGCCGCCGCGGCGCCACGCGACGGCCAACCCCGCGCTGACGAGCGCGATGCCCGCGACCGCCCGGTCGGAGAGGCCGATCGCGTGCAGGAGCAGGGAGCCGGCGAGAACGATGCCGAGGCCGGCCAGCCACACGGGGCGGCCGTCCGCGTAGAGCCACAGCGCGAGGTAGAGCACGATTCCGGCGCCGCCGGCGAGCGCCAGCAGCGCGAAGACGAGCCGAACGAGCGTGACGTCGACGCCGAGCTCACGGGCGATCCCGCCGCAGACCCCGGCGAGCGCCCGGTCGGAGGTGCTCGCTGCAAGTGCGGGCAGGGGCATGGCGGGATCATGGTACGGCGCGGTCGATGCGGATCGAGCCCGCGCCGACGGCGGCGTCGACGATCAGCGTCCCCTGGCTCCCGGCGGACGACACGACCCGCTCGACCTCCCATCCGTCCGAGTCGTCGCCCAGCACGCGGACGTTCCCGGCCCGTGCGCGTGCGGTCGTGTTCAGCGTGACGTTCGCCGGGACGACGATCTGCATGTCGCCGACGTCGACGCGCACCTTCACCGTCCGCGTCTCGTCGGCGGGGAGCGGGAGCTGCGAGAGGTCGAGGCGCAACGTGCCGATGCCGAGCTCGTACGAGCGGTCGAGCTCGCTCACACTCGTCACCGTGTACTCGCGGTCGCCGATGCCGTTCCCGATGTGGACGTGGAACACCGCCGCGGCGATCGCCGCGGCGACGAGGACCAGGGCGATGACGGAGCCGATCGCGATCCCGACTCCCTTGAAGAACCGGCGGATTCGGTGGGAGTCCTGCCTGGCGATTGCCGCGGCCTCGCCGCTCTCGGTCTCGGAGCGCGGCTCGGACAGGCCGTGGCGCGTGAGGAAGAGAATCGCGAAGCCGACGATCGCGAGGACGACCCAGACGTCGCCGTGCGGCCAGAACGACGCGTTCGAGAGCGCGACCGCCCCGGCGACAGCGAGCAGCCCGAGCCCGATCAACGGCCAGGGACGGTCGCGCCGCTGGCGCAACGCCCGTGTCGCGACCGAGTCCGGGGCGCCCTCGGCGGGCATCACGAGCGCCGCGGCCGCGTAGATGAGCAGCCCCGAGCCGCCGAGAAGCGTGAGCACCACGAAGCCGACGCGGAAGAAGGCCGGGTGGATGTCGAAGTAGCGCGCGAGTCCCCCGGCGACGCCGTAGAGGATCCGGTCGGAGTCGGAGCGCTCGAGGCGCTTCGCGTCGGCGACGTGGCTCGAGTGGTCGGTCATGTCACGAGGATGACGGCCCGAGACCCCGAGTCGCCATCCGGAATGACCCTGAGGCGTCCCCGAGAGCTCGGCTACGCCACGGCTGCCAGCGCGCGCTCTGCGAGCGTCTGGAGCGCCTGCCGCTTCCAGCCCGTCTGCGGATTGCCCGGGAGACCGGAGGCCGGATCCGTGGGGTCGAGCGCACGCGGGACGTTCGCGACCCCGGCCGCGACGAGCCGGAAGTCGTCTCCACGCCTCGCCGCGGCGACCGAGACGAGCGGGAACGAGAACGCGGCCCGCTCGCCGAGGCGCTCGTACGCCGAGGCGTCCGGCGGCCCGGGAAGGCTCACCGAGACGAGGAGCTCGCCCGGGCCGAGATCGAGCAACGAGCGGTTGTCCTCGGTCGGCCGCCGGTACAGATCGAGGAGCGAGAGCTCGCGCGCCCCGGACGCCGAGCGGATCGCCACGGTGGCGCCACAGGCAGCGAGCGCGGGCGCGAGGTCGGACGGGTGCGCCGAGATGCAGTCCCCGGGCTCCAGGTTGTGCTTGCGATGGTCGCCGATCTGCGCGTAGCAGGTGTCGCCGCCGCCGAGCCAGCAGTGCCACTCCTCGCCGCGGTAGTACCAGCAGCGGGTGTGCTGGCAGACGTTCCCGCCGACGGTGCCGACGTTGCGGATCAGCGGGGAGGCGGCGAGCGACGCGGCCTTGATGACTGCGGCATACGGTGCGACGAGCGGGGACGCGGCGAGCGCGGCGAGCGTCACCGTGGCGCCGATCCGCAGGCCGCCGTCCCGCTCCTCGACGGTTCCGAGCCCAGCGTCGCGCAGGTCGACGAGGAGTGCCGGTGTGCGGATCCCGCGGTCGACCTGCCCGGCGAGATCGGTGCCGCCGGCGAGGGGCGCAGCGCCGTCCTCACCTAGGAGCTCGAGCGCATCGTCGAGCGACGCCGGCCGTGCGTAGGCGCTCATTCCCGCTCCCGGCGCCGGCAAAGCCGGCACCTCCACTCATTGGAGTTTTCGTCGAGCCTACGGCTCACGCCAGGGCCTCCAGCACGCGCGCCGGCGTGAGCGGGACGGCCGACGTGCGCCTGCCGGTGGCGTGCGCGAACGCGTTCGCGATCGCGGCGGCGGTCGGCACGATCGGCGGCTCGCCGAGGCCTTTCGCGCCGAGGTTCGGCAGGTTCGCGTCCGGCACGTTCACGAAGTCGACGACGATCTCGGGCATGTCCGCGATCGTCGGCACCTTGTAGTCATCGAAGTGGCCGTTCACCGGATAGCCGGTGGTCGGGTCGACGACGAGCTCCTCGGACAGGGCGTAGCCGATGCCCTGCAGGACGCCGCCCTCCGCCTGGCTGGACGCTGCGAGCGGGTTGACGATCCTCCCGACGTCGTGCACGGCGACGACGCGCTCGACCCGGACGACGCCCGTGCCCGGATCGACCGCCACCTGCGCGATCTGGCAGCCGAACGTGTTGACGCGGAAGCCCTCCGGGTTCGGGCCGCGTGCGCCGGAGCCGTCGATCGTCGCGTTGCCGAGCTTCCCGGTCACCTCGACGACGTCGACGTCGAGTGCGCCGTCGCGCGAGCGGAGCCGCCCGCCGGAGAGCTCGAGGTCGTCGGCCGAGATCTCGAGTACGTCGGCGGCGAGGCTCAGGAGGATGCGGCGGACCTTGCCGGCCGCGCTCCGCACGGCGGGCATCACGGCCGGCGTCGTCATCGAGCCGCCCGAGACCGGGCTGTAGACGTTCGGCAGCGTGTCGCCTCCCAGCGCGAAGACGCGCTCGAGCGGGAGCCCGAGCTCCTCGGCGGCGACCATGCGCGCCGAGGTCAGCGTCCCCGTGCCGATGTCCTGGATCCCCGTCGTGACCTGTGCGCGTGCCTCTGAATCGAGCCGAACCGTCGCATGTGCGGGCGGCCCACCGCCGCCCCACCAGATCTGCGTCGCGCAGCCCATTCCGCGCAGGAGCCCGTCGGCGTGCGGCTCGCGGAGCGCGTCGCGCCCGTCCCAGCCCGCGAGCTCGGCCGCGCGGTCGTAACAGGCGAGCAGCCGCTTGCTCGAGTAGGGAAGCCCCGAGCCCTGGTCGGTGTCGACGTGGTTCCGGCGGCGCAGCTCGAGGGGGTCGAGCCCGAGCGCCGCGGCGAGCTCGTCCATCGCCTGTTCGAGCACCGTCACGCCCTCGACGACGCCCGGCGCGCGGAACGCGTTCTGCGCGCGCAGGCTCGTGCGCACGGGGAAGACCATTGCGCGGACGTTCTCGCAGGCATAGATCGAGAGCACCGGCTCCGCGACGGGGAAGATCCAGCCGCCGACGCCCATGTCGACGACGGCCGCGAGCTCGATCCCCGCGAGCGTTCCGTCGCTGCGGGCGCCGAGCGTCACCGTCTGCCGCGTCCAGGAGCGCCTGCCGCCCACGACCTGCTCCTCGTGGCGCCCCAGCGCGAGGCGCACGGGCCGCCCGGTCGTGCGCGCGAGCTCCGCGGCGAGCAGCGCCTCGGTCCCGGCGCCCTGCTTCGCGCCGAAGGCACCCCCGATGTACTCGGAGATGACACGCACCTGCTCGGGGGCGAGGTCGAAGCGTCGTGCAAGCTCTCGCCGGGCGTCGAAGATCCCCTGCGTCGAGACCCACGCTGTGAGCGAGTCGCCCTCCCAGCGGGCGACGGCGGCATGCGGCTCGAGCGGTGACTGGACATGTGCCGGGGTCTCGCAGGTCAGCTCGACGCGGGCGTCGGCCCCGGCGAGCGCGGCGTCGGGGTCCCCGCGGACGGTCTCGCGTGGGTCCTCGGTGAACCGCTGCTCGTTCAGTCCCGCCTCGAGGGCGAGCGGCGGCAGTACCTCGAAGGTGGGTGCGAGCGCCGCGAGACCTGCCGTCGCCGCCTCGGGCGTGTCGGCCGCGATCACAGCGACGGGTTGACCGGCCCACGCGGGCTCGGCCGTCAGCGGGCTGTCGCCGTTCATCGTCAGCGGTCCCTCCGGGCCGATCACCGCGCGCACCCCGGGCGTCGCTCGCGCGGAATCGAGGTCGAGCGCGGTGACGCGGCAGCGGGCGACCGGCGCGCGCAGGACGAGCGCGTGCAGCATCCCGGCGAGCTGGATGTCGACCGTGTAGCGGGCCGCGCCGCCTGCCCGCACCAGCCCGTCCTGGCGTGGCGCCGGCGAGCCGACCACCTGCAACTCGGCCTCGTCGGGCCACGTCTCGACCTCGTCTTCCTCGTCGACCAGGACCCACACGTCCTCGAAGCGCCCCTCCATCTCCCGCTGCGACTTGACGAGCCTCGGTTTCACGCGGTCTCCTGACCCGACGCGCGGAGGATCGCTCGCTCGATCTTCGGGTAGGCGCCGCAGCGGCAGATGTTCCCCGTCATCGCCGCGCGGATCTCCTCGCGGCTCGGCCGCGGCGTTGAGGCCAGCAGCGCGGTCGCCGAGACGACCTGGCCCGGCGTGCAGAAGCCGCACTGGAGCGCGTCCTCGGCGACGAAGGCCTCCTGGAGCGCTGCGCCGTCGCGGGCGAGGCCCTCGATCGTGGTGACGGCGCGGCCGTCGGCCGATGCGACCGGAAGCAGGCATGACGCGACGGGCCGGCCGTCGAGCAGGACGGCGCACGCGCCGCAGGCGCCCTCCCCGCAGCCGTGCTTCGTCCCCGTCAGCGAGAGGTCGTCGCGGAGGACGGCGAGCAGGCGCCGGGACGGCTCCACGTCGAGGACGTGGGCCTCGCCGTTGACCTCGATCGAGACGGGCATCCTGCAAGCACTACAGGCCTGGAGAAGGGCTCGTCAACTGGATGGTTGATCAGTAATCGGCGTGACGTCCGGGGGCGTCCCAGTCCGGCGTCGTGTCCGGGGTGCCATCCGGTTCGCGCGAATTGCCGGTCAACCATCTAGGCTCGGGTCGTGCCGCGGGCCGCAACGATCGCCGCTCTCGCGCTCGTGCTCGTCGCGGCCGGCTGCGGCGGCTCCTCGTCCTCGGGAGGCTCGACGGAGGCGACGGGCGGCTGCGAGGACGTCTCGGCGCCTGCGGCGCGCGAAGACGGGGGTGGAACCGCGCCGACGGAGCGCCTCGACCCGGAGCGCACCTGGACGCTTCAGTTCGACACCTCCTGCGGCACGTTCGTCGTCACGCTCGATCTCGACTCGGCGCCCGCCACGGCCGCGTCGCTCGTCTCGCTCGCCGAGGCCGGGTACTACGACGACACGATCTTCCACCGCATCGTGCCCGGCTTCGTGATCCAGGCCGGCGACCCGACACAGAGCGGGGCGGGCGGTCCCGGCTACAAGACGGTCGACGTGCCGAAAACCGACGCGGCCTACACGAAGGGCGTCGTCGCGATGGCGAAGACCGCCGACGAGCCGGCGGGCACCTCCGGCAGCCAGTTCTTCGTCGTCACCGGCGACGACATCGGCCTGCCGCCCGAGTACGCCGTCGTCGGCACGGTGACGGAGGGGATGGACGTCGTCGAGCGGATCGACCAACTCGGCGATCCGACGACCGAGCAGCCGCTCCAACCTGTCGTGATCCACTCGGTGACCGCCTCCTCGTCGTGAGCCGGACCGCCGCGGTCGTCCTCGCCGCCGGCGCCGCGACCCGCTTCGGCTCCCCGAAGCAGCGCCTCCTTCTCCCGCGGGTCCTCGACCGCCTCGCCGCGACCCCCGTGAACGAGGTCGTCGTCGTCGAGGGCGCGTACGGGCTTCGTGTCGAATCGCCACGCGCTTCCGTCCGCCTCGTCCACTGCGCGGACTGGGAGCGCGGGCCGGGAGCATCGCTTCGCTGCGGCCTCGCGGCGCTCGGGGAGGACGTCGAGGCGGCGCTCGTGATCATGGCCGACGGGCCCGAGCTTGCACCGGAGGCGGTGGCACGGGTGATCGAGAGCTGGCGCGCCGAGGGCGGCGACGTCGTCGCCGCCTCGTACGGCGGTCAACGTGGCCACCCGCTTCTCGCCGCCCGCGCCGTGTGGAGCGACGTGCCGGACGCGGGACTGCGCGTCCTCGAGCCACGGCTCGTCCCCTGCGACGACCTCGGCCCACCCGGCGACGTCGACACGCCTGAGGATTACAGGGGTCTGGCACCGTAGGTGCCTGACCCCAGCGCCCGTCCGCCTTCCTCCGAACGCCGAGACCCGTTGCTGCTAGCGTCGCGCCGCGTGGGGGGCCGGATCGCACGGGGCTGGCATCTGGCCACGGTGAGCCTCCGCGTCGTCCGGAGCGACGGCACGCTCAGCGTCCTCGTCGTGCTCGGCGGCATCGCGTCCGGCGCGACCGCGCTCGGGTTCCTCGTACCCGCAGCCGTCGCGTACTCGATCGAGGAGAAGTGGCTCGCCGGAGTCATCGCCGTGGTCGGCGTGTACCTCGCCACCCTCGTCGCGACGTACTTCGCCGTCGCGCTCGCGGCCGCGTCCGCCGAGGTGCTCGACGGGCGGAACGCGACCGTCGGCGGGAGCACCGCCGTCGCGTCGGCGCGTCTCGGGGCTATCGCCGGGTGGGCGCTCGTGCTCACCACCGTCAACCTCGTGATCCAGGCGCTTCGCAGCCGGGCCGGGATCATCGGGAGCCTGCTGCTCGGGGCCGCCACCGTCGCGTGGGGCCTCGCGACGTTCCTCGTCGTCCCGATCGTCGCGCTCGAGGGTCTCGGGCCGGTCGCGGCGCTCGACCGCTCTACGTCGCTGTTCCGCCAGAAGTGGGGCGAGCAGCTCGTCGGCACGGCGTCGATCGGCGTGTTGTTCGCCCTCCTCGGCACCCTCCCGGCGGTCGCCCTGATGTTCCTCGGCTTCGCGTCCGGCTCCGAGGAGCTCGCGATCGCGCTCGTCGTGGTCGGTGTCCTGATTGCCGCCGCCGCGGGCGTGCTCGGCAGCGCAGCGCGTGCCGTGTTCTCGGTCGCGCTCTACCGCTACGCGTCGGGAACCGGCGCGACGGGACCTTTCACCGAGCGCGACCTCGAGAGCGCCGTCGCCCGCAAGGGTCAGGCTTCGTCTAGGCCGTGAAGGTGCCGGGGTCGGTCGTGCGGAGCTGCGCGAGCTTGGCCATCAGGCCCGGCGGCATCCGCTCGGCGGCCGTCGTTCGCACGTAGGTCCGGAGCGACTCCTCGAAGCGGTACCGGCGACGGCAGTAGTCGCACCCGTCGAGATGGAGCTCCGCCTCCGCGACCTCGGTGTCGGTGAGCTCGCGGTCGAGATAGCCCTGGAGCAGCTGCTCGCATTTGTCGCAGTCGGTCACGCCACGGCCTCCTCTGCCAGCTTCGACTTGAGCAGCCTGCGTCCCCTGTGGAGCCGCGACATCACGGTTCCGATCGGCACGTCGAGGATCTGCGCCGCGTCGGCGTAGCTGAAGTCACCGATGTCGACGAGCACGACGACGTCCCTGAAGTCGTCGGGCAGCGACGAGAGCGCGGTCACGATCGAATCTTGCGACAGGCGCTCGACGACACGGTCCTGGTCGAGCACCTGCTCGCCACCCGACGCCGCGACCGTGTTCGCGAGGTAGTAGTCGTGCTCCTCGAGCGGCGTCTCGTCGGGGCGGCGCTGCAGCCGGCGGCCGCGATCGACGTTGAGGTTCGTGAGGATCCTGAGAAGCCATGCGCGCAGGTTCGTCCCCGGGGTGTACGACTGCCAGCTCCTGAACGCCCTCGCATACGTGTCCTGCACCAGATCCTCTGCTTCTTCTCGGGTGGAGACGAACCGACG
>DASSBI010000046.1:0-8611 GCA_035698965.1 Gaiella sp.
GCCAAGTCGGTGGAGCAGGGGATAGAGCATCCCGTCGCTCCACTCGAGCTCGCCGCCCGAGAGCTCGCGGATGCGCTTGAGAATCGCATACCCGTAGCTCTCACCGTCCGCGAGGATCGCGAGCACGAGCGGCGTCGCCGACGCCGCGACGAGGTCCTTGTCGATGTGTACGGCCATAGGTAGAAGCACAAGACATAGAAGCACAAGGTATGAAGGGTCGCAAGTACCTCGGCTCGACGGTCAAGCGCCAGTGAGCCGCCGGAGCGCCGTGCGAACGGCGCCGGGAGCCTCGAACCAGATGAAATGCCCCGCGCCCTCGACCACCTCCACCCACGCGCCGGGAATGCGCTCGGCCGAGTCGGTCGAGGCGCCGACCGGCATCGGGCTGCGTGAGCCGTGGACGAAGCCGACCGGGACGCGTATTCCCGGCAGGCCGGCCTCGAGCGCCGGGAGCTCGGCCACGATCGACGGCACCATCTCGCCCCCTCGCTCGATCGCCATGTGCAGCTCGGGCATCGCCGGCGCCGTCTCGGGATCCGCGTAGTACGCCGGCCAGACGAGGCGCATCCCCTCGAGCGCCAGATCGGCGTCGGCCCTGCCGGCCATGCTGAGCTCGTCGATCTCCCGTGCGCGCTCGCGCGACTCCTCGGGGGTGCGCCGAAGCATCTCCTCGTCGAACTCCGCCCAGCGTCCGTCACCGACGGCTCCGAGCGGATCGACGGAGAGCACACCGAGGAGCCTGTCCGGCATCGCCTCGGCGACGTGGAGCGCGAGGTGGCCGCCCCACGAGTGGCCGACGACATACGCCGACTGCCAGCCGAGCACGTCGAGCACGCGGCCGGCGTCGCCCACGTCCGCCGCCACGGAGTAGGGACCTCCCACAGCAGATGGCTCGAGCCCGCGCTGCTGGTACCACGCGACGTCGTTCTCCTGCGCGAGCTCGTCGGCCAGGTCGCGCAGGTAGCCGAAGCCGAGGCCGGGCCCACCATGCAGCAAGAGGACGGGCGGGCCGCTGCCGGCGCGAAGCCCGCCGATCAACGGCCCTCCGTCGCGCGTCGTGAACTCGGCCCAGGCCGATGTCCTCAACGGATCTCGTGAGCGCTCCAGGCGCCTCCTCGCGGCCCACTCTTGTAGCGGCCCGACATGGACCGCCCCGAGACGGAGCCCGTGTACGTGGCACCCGCGCCGACCGCACCGAACTTGATGGTGCTGCCCCGAACGCTGCCGGTGATCGGGTACGTCCCGCTCGGGCTCGAGAGCTTGATCGACCCTGTCAGCCTCGACCCTGCCTGCTTCCAGTGAACGGTGAACGTACCCGAGTAGGCACCGCTGTAGGTTCCCGACCACGTTCCGGCCAGCTTCGGCTGCGACGTGTTGACAGCGGCGCCGGCTCCGGCGGTGCTCCAGCAGGCGGCCAGGAGGAAAGCGACTCCGAGAACGGGCAGGGTGCGCCCGAGGCCATGGCGTGAACGATCGACGTGCATACGTGCTCCTCTCCCTCGATCGTTGCCCCCGACGGCGCGGGGCTGTTCGCCTGCAGCGACATTGTCGGGTATCGCGAGCGACCACGCAAAGGCGTGGCTAGGTTGCGTCGATGCGTGACTGGTGCCGGCCGGAGCAGGGAACGCGATGCTTCGACCAGCTGCCGTCCACGGTCGAGCGGCTGCTCACCGGCGCGAGCAACGGCCCGGCGCTCGAAGAGCCACTCCTCCGTGAGCGGTTCGAGCGTGTCGTCTTCGTGTACTTCGACGCGTTCGGCTGGACGTTTCTCGAACGCCATACCGGACACCTGCTTTTCGACCGGGCCAGGTCGGACGGTCTTCTCACCCAGCTGACCGCGCAGTTCCCGTCGACGACGACGGCGCAGGTGACCACGATCCACAGTGGGCTCCCGGTCGCGGAGCACGGGCTCTACGAGTGGCACGTCTACGAGCCGACGCTCGACCGGCTGATCACACCGCTGCTCTTCTCGTTCGCGGGAGACGGGATTCGCGGGACCCTACTCGGGCAGATCGAGCCGGACGCGTTGTTTCCCACCGACTCGATCTATGCGCAACTGGCGGACACGGGCGTCCGCAGCACGGTCGTCCTCCCCACATCGATCGCGGGCTCGGCGCCGAACGTCGGCCTGCTGCGGAAGGCAGACGTCGTCCCGTTCGAGACAGCGCAGAGCGCGCTCGCGGCAGCGTCGAGGGCGCTCGACGAGGGCGCGGGGTACGCGCATGTCTACCTCGACGCGCTCGACTCGCTGATGCACGGCGTCGGAACCGACGACGACGCGGTGGGCTTCGTCACACAGAGCGTCCTCGACGATCTTCACCGCGCGCCGTTCCCGCCCGGGACGCTGGTGTTGCTCACAGCCGACCACGGCATGTCGCCGGTCGACCCGGCGCGCACGGTCTACGTGAACGAGCTCTGGCCCGGGCTCGGCCAACGTTTGGAGACGGGCGCGGACGGCAAGCCGCTCGCGCCGGCCGGATCCTGCCGCGATCTCTTCCTCCACGTCCGCGACGGCAACGTCGACGAGGTGTGCGCCGAACTCGGTGAGCGTCTCGACGGCACCGCGGACGTCGTCCCGGTCGCCGAGCTGATCGCGGAGAGCATCCTCTCGGAGCCGTCGGCCCGCCTGCGGTCCAGGCTTGCGAACGTCGCCGTGCTCCCGCGCTACGGCGAGGCGGTGTACTGGTACGAGGCGGGCCGCTTCGAGCAGCGCCTCCACGGCCAGCACGGCGGCCTCAGCCCGCAGGAGATGGAGATCCCGCTCGTCGCCTGGGTTGCGTAGCCCTCAGGAGGTCGACGGGATGACCTGCACCGGCCCCCCGGTGTCCGACTTCAGTCGGACACCTCCGGCTACCAGGCGAAGGTGTCGGACTGAAGTCCGACACCAGGCGTTTGGCACCGACACGGGCGGATCGCCAAACGGCATCCACTCCGCGTGTCGCGCGAGTGACGTGAGCGCTTCCGTCAACCCGACGGGCCGATAGCCTGCGGCCGTGGTCGGCCTCGAGGAGCTGTTCGACCGGAACCGGGCCTGGGCCGCGGAGATGGTCGAGCGCGACCCGGCGTTCTTCACCACGCTCGCCGAGGGGCAGACGCCGCGCTATCTCTGGGTCGGTTGCTCGGACAGCCGCGTCCCCGCCAACCAGATCGTCGGGCTTGCGCCGGGCGACGTCTTCGTGCACCGGAACGTCGCGAACGTCGTCGTCCACACCGACCTCAACTTCCTCTCGGTGCTCCAGTACGCGGTCGACATCCTGCGCGTCCGGCACGTGATCGTCTGCGGGCACTACGGATGCGGCGGTGTGACGGCAGCGCTGACCGGAGCGCGGCACGGGCTCATCGACAACTGGCTCCGGCACGTCGCCGACGTCGCCGAGCGGCACGAGGACGAGCTCGCGGCTCTGCCCGACGGCGAGCGCCTCGATCGGCTCTGCGAGCTGAACGTCATCGGCCAGGCGGAGAACGTCTGCGAGACGACGATCGTTCGCGACGCGTGGGCCCGGGGCGCCGACGTCACCGTCCACGGGCTCGTGTACAGCCTGCACGACGGGCTCCTCCGCGACCTCGGCATCAGCACCTCGGAGGCGGTGGCTCCGCATGGGGGCTGAGCGCGCGGTAATCGTGCCGCCCGGCGAGGGCCACCACGTCGCGAACGTCGAGTTCCTCGCTCGCACCGCCGACACGCCGCGCTTCAACGTCTCGATCATCACGAAGCAGCCTGGCGAGGGGCCGCCGCTCCACGTGCACCCCGGCGAGGACGACGCCTTCTACATCCTCGAAGGCGACATCGTGATGATCGTCGAGGACGAGGAGATCGTCGTGGGGCCGGGCACGTTCGTCCTCGTGCCGCCCGGCGTGCCTCACACGTTCGCGAACCGCACGCGGTCGGTGGCGCGCATCGTCAACATCCACGCGCCGGCGGGATTCGACCTACGCCTCGAGGAGGACTGAATGCCGCTGCACCCCGAGGCTCGGGCTCTGCTCGACCAGCTCGAGGCGCTCGGCGATCCGCCGCTCGAGACCTCGACGCCCGAGGCGGTGCGGGCGCTCCGCGCGTCCCGCATCCAGCCCCCCGCCATCGCGCTGGCCGAGGTACGCGACATCGACGCGGACGGCGTGCCGGCGCGGCTCTACCGGCCGAGCACGGACGTGGCGCTCGGCCTGTTTCTCTATTTCCACGGCGGCGGCTGGGTGCTCGGCAGCATCGAGACCCACGACCACGTCGCGCGCGCGCTCGCCGCCGAGAGCGGCTGCGCCGTCCTCTCGGTGGACTACCGGCTCGCGCCGGAGCATCCGTTCCCCGCAGGGCTCGACGACGCATTCGCGGTGTCCGCGTGGGTATCCGAGAACGCGCCGTCGCTCGGGTGCGACCGGGAGCGGCTCGCGATCGGCGGCGACTCGGCGGGCGCGAACCTCACAGCAGTCGTCGCCCAGAGCGGGCGGTTCCCGTTCCGGTTCCAGCTCCTCGTCTACCCGGTCACCGATGCACGGGGCGGGACGGCGTCGTACGAGGAGCTCGCCCAGGGATTCGGGCTCACGAGAGGGGGCATGCGCTGGTTCCTCGAGCACTACCTCTCGGGTGGGCGGGGCGCGCCGGAAGACCCGCGGGTCTCGCCTCTGCTCGCCGACGACTCGGCCTTCGCGGCATCGCCTCGAACACTCGCCATCACCGCCGAGCTCGATCCGCTGCGCGACGAGGGTGAGGCATACGCCGACCGGCTCCGCGCGGTGGGCGTCGCGGCCGAGACGACCCGGTACGACGGGATGATCCACGGGTTCTTCTCGTTGGGCGAGTTCCTGTCGGACGGACAGCGGGCCTTGACGCAGGCCGCCGAGGCGCTCGGCGAGGCGATCGGCTCGCCCGTCGCGCCCGAGACGTCGCACCGCTGAACCTCCCTACACTGGCGCGATGGACGCGCGGGCGCTGGAGCTTCTGGAGCTGCCCGCGATCCTCGACCGCCTCGCCGCCGAGGCGGCCAGCGAACCGGGAAAGGACCGCGCGCTCGCGCTCGTGCCTTCGGCCGACCCGGACGAGGTCGGCCGACTCCAATCGCTGACGCGCGAGGCGACCGAGCTCTTCGAGCGGTCGGAGGAGCCCGACGTGGCGGACGTCCGCGACGTGCGGCACGCGGCCGAGGTCGCCGCACGCGGGAGCGCGCTGGACACGTACGCGTTGCGCTCGGTCGCGACGTCGATCGTTGCGGCGACCGCCGCGCGTGCGGCGATCGCGACGGCGGGTGACGTTCCCGGGCTCGAGGAGCTGGCGGCGGGTGTCGATCCAGCGCTCGTGCGCCTCTCGGAGCCGATCGCGCGCGCGGTGGAGGACGACGGCTCGGACCTGCGAGACGGCGCCTCGCCGGCGCTTCGGCGCCTGCGGCGAGAGCTTCGCGAAGGCCGCGGTCGGATCACCGAGCGGCTGCGGGCGCTCGCGCGCGACCCGTCGCTCCGCGAGCACCTGTCGGAGGACTTCGTCACCGAGCGGGCCGGCCGCCCCGTGCTCGCGCTCCGTGCGTCCGCCCGCGGCGCGGTGCCGGGCATCGTCCACGACAGCTCGGGCTCCGGGCAGACGCTGTTCATCGAGCCCTTCGCCGTCGTCGAGGACTCCAATCGCCTGCGAGAGGCCGAAAGCGCCGAGCGCGAGGAGGTCGCACGGATCCTACGCGAGCTCTCGCGTGCGGTCGGCGACCGGGCGGGCGGGATCGTCAGCCTGGTGGAGGCGATCGGCGCCATCGATCTCGCCTTCGCCTGCGCCCGTCTCTCCAGGCGCTGGCGGGGAACGGAGGTGACGCGCGGCCACGGCGTCGCGCTGCGCGGCGCCCGGCACCCGCTGCTCGATCCCGCGACGGCCGTGCCGATCGACCTCGAGCCCGGCGCACTTCGCGCCGTCGTCATCTCCGGGCCGAACACCGGCGGCAAGACCGTGGCGCTGAAGACGGTCGGCCTGGCCGCGCTGCTGCACCAGTGCGGGCTGCGGCCCCCGGCCGAGCACGTCGAGCTACCCGTGTTCGACTATGTCCTGGCCGACATCGGCGACGACCAGTCCATCGCGATGAGCCTCTCGACGTTCTCGGGGCACGTCCGCAACCTGGTGTCGATCCTCGAGAGCGCCACCGCCCGGTCGCTCGTTCTCCTCGACGAGCTCGCCGCGGGAACCGACCCGGTCGAGGGAGCGGCGCTCGCGCAGTCCCTGCTCGAGCGGCTCGCCGGACAGGCGCGCCTCACGATCGCGACGAGCCACTACCACGAGCTGAAGGAGTGGGCGAGCGCGTCGGCACAGGCCTCGAACGCCGCGACGGGCTTCGACCCCGAGACGGAGGAGCCGCTCTACCGCATCGCGCTCGGACGGCCCGGCACGTCCCACGCCCTCCGCATCGCCGGACGTCTCGGCCTTCCCCCCGAGGTGATCGACGACGCCACCCGCCACATCGCGCCGGAGCGTCGACGCGTCGCGGAGCTCCTCGCGGAGGCGGAGGCTGCCGAGGAGCACGCGGCCCGGGAGCGCGAGCGCGCGGCGACGGAGCGCGCGGCGACGGAGGAGGCGCGGCGTGCTGCCGAGGCGCGGGCAGCGGAGCTCGAGGCGGAGATCGAGCGCGTGCGTGCCTCCGCCCGTGAAGAGCGCGAGCGCGCCCTCGCCGACGCCGAGCGCGAGCTCGCCGAGACGCGCACCGAGCTCGACGCCGTCCGCGCCGACATCCGCGCCGCGCGACGTCTCGAACGCGAGCGACGAGCGGCGTCGACGCCGCGAGCCGTCGCGAAGGAGCGCGAGCGCGATCGCCGCCTCGGAGCGGCGTCCGAGCGCGCCGCGCGCGCGGGGCGCTCGCTCCGCGCGGCGGACGAGCCACTCGAGGCCACCGCCCCCCTCGCCGCCGGCGATCCGGTCGTCGCGCCTGCCCTCGGCGTCCGCGGGACGATCGTCGAGATCGTGCGTGACGAGGCCGTCGTGGTCGGGCGCGGCGGCCTTCGCGTCCGCGTCCCGCTCGAGCGGCTCCGTCCCGATCGCGACGGGCCAACCACGGCTCCGGCCGAGCCGGCCGTCACCCTGCGCAGCCCGACGCCGACCGACGCCCCGTCGGAGCTCGACGTGCGCGGGCGTACGGCGCAGGAGTCCCGCGAGGCGGTTCGCGCGTTCGTCGACACCGCCGCCCTGGCCGGGCGTGACGAGCTCCGAGTGATCCACGGCCGAGGCACCGGCGCCGTCCGCACGGCCGTCCGCGACGAGCTCGCGCGGCACCCCCTCGTCTCCGGGCACGAGCCCGACTCGGCGGACGGGGCGACGGTCGTGCGCCTGGGCTGATGTTTACCCGAGGCCCCGAGATCGGTAGAACTCGACTCGTGCGCCGCGCGTTCGTCCTCACTCTTCTTGCCGCCGCGCTCGCGATCGCCGTCGCGGGCTGTGGAGGCGGCGGCGACAGCACCACCACTGAGGCGTCGACCACCACGTCGACGACCGCCGCCACCACCGAGGCTTCGACCACGACGTCGACGACCGGCGCCACCAGCGGCGACGCAGCGGCGGGCAAGGAGGTCTTCGCGTCCGCAGGCTGTGGCGGCTGCCACACGTTCTCGGCGGCCGGCTCGTCGGGCAGCGTCGGCCCGAACCTCGACGACGCGTCGCCGTCGTACGACCACGTCGTGACACAGGTCACCAACGGCGGCGGAGCGATGCCGTCGTTCAAGGACGACCTGACCGAGCAGCAGATCCAGGACGTCGCCGCCTTCGTCTCCGGCTCGTAGCCCGTCGATCGAAGTTCACCCCGGCGACGTCGGCCGTCGCGCCTATGCTTGTGGGTTCGTGTCCGAAGCGGCGAGCACTGCGATCGAACCCACGCTCGAGATCCTCTGGCAGGAGGACGCGAGCGCGTACGTGCTCGTCCGAGAGTCGGACGGGACGCTCACGTCGCGGGGGCTGCAGGCGGGGATGCCCGCCGTCGCCGACCTCGTCCACGCGGGCCGAGGCGTCGGTGCCCGCAAGCTCGAGCTCCACGAGCTGCTCGAGCTCGAGACCGGCGCCCCGCTCGCGCTCGAGCCGGGCGGCACCGCGCGGGTCGTCTTCGCCGTCCTCGACGTTGCCCGGCGATCCGTAGCGGCTGGCCTGGTCCATCCGCACCTCGAGGCCGCGGACGGACGCTGGCACGCACTCTGGGGGGCGACGCTCGACGAGCATGTCGTCGACGAGCTCCAGACGATCGCCCACGCGACACCGGCCGCCGCCGCCGACGCCTTCGAGGGCGACACGCGTGCGTTCGTCCACGATCTCTACGCCTGCGCGGTCGACGAGCTCGCACGCCGCGCCCTGCGCGAGGCACACGTCAGCCTGAGCTCCGCCTCCGCTCGCACCACTGGCGTCGCGGAGCGGTTTCTCGCCGGTCTCGCCGCGCCGATGCCCGAGCTTCCGCCGGACAGCGGGTACGCCGCGCTCGAACGTCGGGTCGCCGCCTGGGTCGACGGTGGGCTCGCGCGCCGGTCGCGCGCGCCCTGGAACCTCGGGCTGCGACTCGACGAGCTGGACGCCGTGTCCGCGACCGACGGGCCGTCGGTCGTGCTCGAGCTCTGGCTCGAGGCCGCTGACGACCCGACACTCGCCCTTCCGGCGGAGCTGCTCGAGACCGGG
>DASSBI010000047.1:0-5745 GCA_035698965.1 Gaiella sp.
TCGACCGCGAAGGTCTTCGACATGCTGATGGCCGTCCCGAAGTTCGGCCGCGTCAAGGCGGCGCGCCTGCTGAACCAGTGCCGGATCAGCCAGTCGAAGACGGTGGGCGGCCTCTCCGAGCGCCAGCGGGCCGAGCTCGTCAATCTCTTCAACCATCGGTGAACCCCGGCTCCGCCGGCGGTGACCCGACATCCCGCCGGTCGGGAGCGTGAAGCCCGTCTTCGTCGTCACCGGGCCGTCCGGCGCCGGCAAGGGCACGCTGATCCGCGGTCTGCTCGAGCGGCTCCCGCAGCTCGAGGCCGCGATTTCCGCGACCACGCGCCCGATGCGCGCCGGAGAGGAGGACGGGCGCGAGTACTGGTTCCTCGACGACGACGAGTTCAGCGTGCGGGCCGACGACGGCGAGTTCCTCGAGTGGGTCGAGTACGTCTCGCACAAGCGCTACGGCACGCTTCGGTCGGAGATCGACCGAATCGGCGCGCACGGCCGGGTCTGCGTCCTCGAGCTCGAGCTCGACGGGGCGCTGCACGTCCAGCGCGAGGTGCCGGGCGCCTGCACCATCTTCATCTCCGCCGACGTCGACGAGCTCGAGCGCCGGCTGCGCGAGCGTGCGACGGAGTCGACCGGCGAGATCGAGGATCGCATCACCCTGGCCCGCTACCAGCTCGAACAGGCACACCTGTTCCGCTACATGGTCAGGAACGACGACGTGACGCGGGCCGGCGAGGTGCTGGCGGCGATCGTCGAACGAGAACTGGTGCTCGCAGGTACCATGGCGGGCCGATGATCGAACCTCGCATCGACCAGCTCCTCTCGCACACCGCCACCGACGTCGACCCGCCGTCGCGGTACGCGCTCGTCATCATGGCCGCGAAGCGAGCTCGTCAGATCAACAACTACCACCACCAGCTCGGAGAGGGTCTCGGGTTGGAGGACGCGCCCCCGCCGCTCGTCGAGTCGCGCTCGAAGAACTACCTGACGATGGCGATGGAGGAGATCTCCCGGGGCAAGCTGACGTTCGCGTACGACGCCTCCGCGTCGTAGATCCGCCTCGCGGACAGCGCCCGGCTTCGTGACGGGCAGAATTACGACCGTGGCGCGGATCCTCGTCGGGGTGACCGGGGGCATCGCGGCCTACAAGGCCTGCGAGCTCGTGCGCCTGCTCGTCCGCGCAGGCCATGACGTCACGCCCATCACGACGCGGGGGGCCGAGCGTTTCGTCGCCGCCGAGACCTTCTGGGCGCTGGCGCGGAAGACCGAGCCCGCCGACCCGTATCCGCACCTTGTCGATGCCGACCTGCTCGTCGTGGCGCCGCTGACGGCAAACACGATGGCGCGGCTCACGCACGGGCTGGCCGACGACCTCCTCACCGAGACCGCTCTGGCGCATCGTGGGCCGCTGCTGCTCGCGCCCGCGATGAACACGGCGATGTGGGAACACCCCGCAACGCAGGCGAATCTCGCGCTCCTCGTCGAGCGCGGCGCGGAAGTCGTCGGGCCCGACGAGGGCGAGCTGGCCGAGGGACTCGTCGGCCGGGGGCGCATGGCGGAGCCCGTCGAGATCGCCAGACGGGTCGAAGGCCTGCTCGCAGCGCCCGTCGCCGGCGGGACGCTCGCGGGGCGCACGGTGCTCGTCACCGCCGGAGGGACCCGCGAGCCGCTCGACAGCGTCCGCTTCGTCGGGAACCGCTCGTCGGGCCGGATGGGGGTTGCCCTCGCGGACGTGGCGCGGGAGCGCGGCGCGCGCGTGACCCTGCTCGCGGCGAACCTGCTCGTTCCGGCACCCGCCGGCGTCGAGGTGGTGCCGGCGCCCACCGCCGCCGACCTGCGGCGCGAGGCGCTCGCTCGCGAGGACGCCGACGTGATCCTGATGGCAGCCGCGGTGTCCGACTACCGCCCCGCCGAGAGCGTCTCCGCGAAGCGACCGAAGAGCGCCGAGCCGTGGACCGTCGAGCTCGTACCGACGGCCGACGTCGCGCGCGCGCTTGGCGCCGCGCGCCGCGACCGCGCGCGGTCGGGTCAGGTGCTCGTCGCGTTCGGCGCCGAGAGTGGGGAGGACGGGCTGGCGCGGAAGCGGTCGATGCTCACGGACAAGAATGTCGATCTCGTCGTCTACAACGACGTGGGGCGAGACGACATCGGCTTCGACAGCGCCGAGAACGAAGTCGTGCTGATCGCACGGGACGGCGAGCGGGTCGTACCGAAGGCGTCGAAGACCGCGATCGCGCACGAGATCCTCGACGAGGTCGAGCGACTGCTGGCAGGTCGCCGATGAGCGAGAGCGCCGAGCTCAGGCCGGTCGTCGCCGAGGGCGATGCCGCCGCCGACATGGCGGCACGGGTCGTCGAGAACCTCGGCTCGGCGGTGCACGCGTCGCCGGAGACGTTGCGGCTCCCGCTCCTGTGCCTGCTGGCCGAGGGGCACGTGCTCGTCGAGGACGTGCCCGGTGTCGGCAAGACCGTGCTCGCGAAGGCTCTCGCACGCTCGCTCGACCTCACGTTCCACCGGGTTCAGTTCACACCCGATCTCCTTCCGGCGGACGTCACGGGCGTGAACGTGTTCGACCGCCAGAGCGGGGCGTTCCGCTTCCGACCCGGGCCCGTCTTCGCGAACATCGTCCTGGTCGACGAGATCAACCGCGCGTCGCCCAAGACGCAGTCGGCCTTGCTCGAGGCGATGCAGGAGGACCAGGTCACCGTCGACGGCGCGACACACATGCTCGTGCGCCCGTTCCTCGTCGTCGCGACGCAGAACCCGGTGGAGTACGAGGGAACGTATCCGCTGCCCGAAGCTCAGCTCGACAGGTTTGCCGTACGGATGACGATCGGCTACCCGGCCCTCGGGGAGGAGGCGCGCATGCTGGCCGAGCAGACGACGGAGCCGCCTCTCGACCACCTGGAGCCCGTCGCGCGGCACGCGGAGGTGGTCGCCGCGATCGCGGCCGCGCGCAACGTCCACGTCGAGGAGTCCGTCAACCGGTTCGTCGTCGCGCTTCTGCGCCACACGCGCGCGAGCGACCGGCTGGCGCTCGGGGGCAGCCCGCGCTCGGGGATCGCGTTGCTGCGCCTCGCGAAAGCCCGTGCGCTCGTCGAGCGCCGCGACTTCGTGGTGCCCGAAGACGTCATCTCCCTTGCGACTCCCGTGCTCGCCCACCGGCTGATCCTCGCGCCCGAGGCCCGGGCGACAGGCGTCACCGTCGAGGAGGTCGTCACGGAGGCGCTCGAAGCGACGCCCGCGCCGGTATGAGCCGGCTTCGCGGCACGGGTGCGCTTGCCGCCTGTGTCCTCGCCGGCGCCTGGCTGGTCGGCTCGACGGCTCTTGCGGTGATGGGGGTCGGCCTCGCGCTCGCGGCGGTCGCGGTCGGGGCCTGGCGGCGTCTCGTCGTACAGGGACTGTGGGTCGAGCGAAGGGTGCTCGACGCTGCGCCGGTCGAGGGAGAGCCGCTCGCGGTCGAGGCCGAGGTGCACGGCCGCCGGCACCTTTGCGGGTCGCTCGTCTGGGAGGAGAGCCTCGGCGGGGTCGGCGTGCGGGCGGCGCCCGTCTCCAGGGATGGCGGCGTACACGTCGTGTTCGACGCAGTGCCGCGCGGGCGGTACCGCCTCGACCGAGGGCGTCTGCTCGCGGGGGACACACTCGGGCTCGGCCGTGCGGTGGTCGAGGTGCAGACGCTCTCGTTCGTCACCGTCCGTCCGCGGGTGCCGGAGCTCCAGACGCTGTTCACCGACTCGGGCACGTACGGCGACGGCGGCCGGCGGGCGCTCGTTCGGCGTGCAAGCGGCCTCGAGCCCCACGGCGTGCGCGAGTACGTCGAGGGCGAGCCCCTCCGGGCCGTGCATTGGGCGACGTCCGCGAGGCGCGGCGAGCTGATGGTGCGGGAGCTCGAGGACGCACCGCGCGAGAGCATCGCGGTCGTCCTCGACGTCGATGCCGGGACAGTGGCGGGGCCTCGCGGCGACTCGAGTCTCGACGACGCCGTCCGTGCCGCAGCCGGGCTCGTCCGCGCCCATGCCCTGCGCTCGAGGCGGGTGCTGTTGGTCGTCGCGGCGCCCGAGCCGGTGCTCCAGCGCGTCCGCGGCATCGGGCAGGACTGGGAGCTGGCACTCGACGCGCTCGCCGCCGCCGAGCCGGCTCGAGGGACGACGCTTCGCGAGCTGATCGCCCCGCAGAGCGTGATCGGCGCCGTGCCGGAGCTGGTCGTCGTGACCGGCCGGCCGGAGGCCGTGGCGGACGCCCTCGTCGCACGGGGCGCGATCGGCCGCTCGAGCGCCCTCGTCGCCGTGGACGCTCCGACGTATGCCGGGCGCCCGCCGGCACGGACGTCGCCGGCACTGCTTCGCCTCGCCGGGGCCGGGGTGGCGCTCGCGGTCCTTCGGCACGGCACGTCGCTCCCGGAGGCGCTCGGCGGTCTCCGAGCGAGGGCCGTTGGCTGACCGGCTCTCCCTCCGCGCCGTGCTTGCGGCAGCGCCCGCCGTGGGGGTCGTCATGTACGCCTGGACGCTCCTCGAGGCGCCCGCCTCATCGGGCGCCTTCGCCGCGGCGGGCGGGCTCGCGCTCGTCCCCGCGCTCTTCGGCGACCGGCGCTGGCGGGCGGTCGCGACGCTTGCCGTCGGCGCGACTGCCCTCGCCGTGACGTTCGAGACGTGGCCGCACCACGGTCTGCGAGACGCCTGGGACGGACTGCGCGACGCGCCGGCCGTTCAAGCCCCGTTCGACCCCTCGAACGTCGCCTCGCTCCACGGCCTCGTGGTCGTCACGGCGTTCTCGTTCGCCCTCGTCGCGGCGCTGGGGGCAGCGTGCCGGCGCCCCTGGATCGTCGCCGCCGCGGTGGCGGCCGGGGTCGGCTTCCCCGCGGTGCTCCTCGAGGACGGGCACGCCCTCCTGCTCGGAGCTCTCGCGCTCGGCTCGGCGCTCTGGGCGTCGCTCGTGCTCGGCGCTGCGGGTGTCCGGCGAGGCCTGGCCGGCATCGCGCTGGCCGGGGCACTGGTCGCGGTCTCCGCCGGTGTCGCCCTCGCCGGCATCGCGCCCGGCTCCGGACAGGTCGACTGGCGCGGCTGGGATCCGTTCGCCGGCGGCGGGTCCGGCGACGTCCGCTTCCTCTGGAACGCGAGCTACACGGGCATCGACTTTCCCATACGGCCGACGGTGATGCTCCGGATCCGCGCACCGGCGGGAGCCCAGTACTGGCGGATGTCGACGCTCGAGACGTTCACCGACGACCGCTGGATCGAGCATCTCTTCCCGGTGTCGTTCGAAAGGGCCCGGGGCAACCTGCCGCGCAGCCCGCTCGCACCCCGACGCGATCTCCGGCCCGGAAGCTGGCTCCGGCAGGAGGTCACGGTCGTCGGCTTGGACGACACCCGCGTCCCGGCCGCAACCGAACCGGCGCTCGTCGACGGGGCGTCGCTCGGACGCGTCCAGGTCATGCAGGGCGGCGTGATGGTCGCCGACCGGCAGCTGCGACGCGGCGAGACGTACACGGTCTGGAGCCACGCCCCCCGCCCGACGCCGCGCGAGCTCGCGGCCGTGCCCGCGCGCTACCCGTCCGCGGCCAAGCGCTACGTGGAGCTCGAGTCGGCGCTGTTCCCCTGGTACGGCGCAGTCGGTCGCGTCGCGCAGGTCGACCGCATCTTTCGCCAGGACAACTACTTCGCGTTGCGCGCCTACCGGCCGCTCTGGGAGGAGGCGCGCCGCCTCACCGCCCGAACGCACTCGCCCTACGAGGCGACGCTGGTGCTCGAGCGCTGG
>DASSBI010000048.1:0-5628 GCA_035698965.1 Gaiella sp.
CGCGCCGAGTGGCTCGTCGAGGAGCAGCACCTCCGGGCGCGGCGCGAGCGCCCGGGCGAGCGCGACGCGCTGCGCTTCGCCTCCCGACAGCGTCGTCACGTCCCGCCGTTCGGTGCCGGCGAGGCCGACCAGCTCCAGCGCTTCGCTCACCCGCGCCCGGCGCTCGTCCTCGGCCAGGCCCGCGACCCGCGGGCCGAAGCCCACGTTCCCCGCCACGTCGCGGTGCGGGAAGAGCGCCGCGTCCTGGAAGACGAGCCCCGCGCCGCGACGGTGCG
This sequence comes from Gaiella sp., assembly GCA_035698965.1. GTDB lineage: Bacteria > Actinomycetota > Thermoleophilia > Gaiellales > Gaiellaceae > Gaiella. The sequence goes on from DASSBI010000048.1 coordinate 276, forward strand.
CGGGGACGCGCGTCACGTCCCCGCCGTCGAGCAGCACGCGCCCCGCCGACGGCGGCTGGAGCCCGGCGATCACGCGGAGCGCGGTCGACTTGCCCGAGCCGCTCGGCCCGAGCAGCGCGAGCCGCTCGCCGTCGGCGACGTCGAGCGACACGTCGTCGAGGATCCGGCGGCCGTCGATCGCGACGCCGATCCGCTCGAGCGTCAGCCTCATCGCGGCCCACCGCGCACGAGCAGGCGCTCCGACACGAGCGCGACGGCCGCGACGAGGCCCATCAGGACGACGCAGAGCGCCATCGCGGCCCCGACGTTGTCCTCCCCCGGCCGGCCGAGGAAGCGGAAGATCGCCACCGGCACGGTGGGCCAGTCGGCGCGGACGACGAAGACCGTCGCGCCGAACTCGCCGAGCGCGACGGCGAAGGCCAGGCCCGCCGCGACCGCGAGGGGCCGCGCGAGCAGCGGGAGCTCGATCTCGCGCCGGATCTGACCGGGCGTGGCGCCGAGCACGGCAGCCGCCTCCCGCAGCCGCACGTCGACGGCGCGCAGGGCCGGGACGAGCGCGCGCACGACGAACGGCAGCGCGACGAGAGACTGGGCGAGCGGGACGATCCACGGGGACGAGCGAAGGTCGAGCGGTGGGTCGGCGAAGGCGAGCAGGAAGCCGAAGCCGAGCATCGCCGCCGACGCCCCGAGCGGGAGCATGAGGAGCACGTCCAGCCCGCGCCGTCCGCCCGCCACGGCCACCGCCGCGGGGATCCCGACGGCCAGCGCGATCGCGGCAGCGGCGGTCGCGAACAGCAGCGAGTTCACGATCGCGTGCCACGGCGCGACGAAGAGCGCGGGCGTCTCGTGGGCGAGCGCGGTGAAGTGGTCGAAGCCGTAGCCGTCGCCGACCCGGAGCGAGCGCACGACCAGGGCGAGAAGCGGGAGCGCCAGCAGCGCGACCGAGCACAGCACGACGGCGCCGACGACGATCCGCTCCCGTCCGGCGGGACGCGGCGCCTCCTGCCCGCTCCGGCGCGCACCCCCGAGCCGCCGCTCGAGCCTTCCGGAGACGAGCACGGTCGCCGCGACCGCCGCCAGCTGGATCAGCCCGAGCACCGCGGCCGTCCGCAGGTCGAAGAGCCGCGCCGCCTGGTTGTAGATCTCCGTCTCGAGCGTCGCGTAGCGCGGGCCGCCCAGGATCACGATCACGCCGAACGAGGTGAAGCAGAAGAGGAACACGATCGACGCCGCCGACGCGAGCGCAGGGGCGAGGAGCGGGAGGGTCAGCCGCAGTCGGCGCTGCGCCCCGGAGGCGCCGAGCGTCGCCGCCGCGTCCCACAGCCGCCGGTCGAGGCCAGCCCAGAAAGCACCGACGACCCGCACGACGACGGCGACGTTGAAGAAGACGTGTGCCAGCAGGATCGCCCACACCGACCGCTCGATCCCGTCGGGGAGGAGCGCGATGAACGCGGTCGCGACGACGACGGTCGGGAGGACGAACGGAACGAGCACGAACGCCTCGACGACCGACCGGCCGCGGAAGCGAAACCGCGAGAGCGCCCAGGCGAGCGGGAGGCCCGCGGCAAGCGTCAGCGCCGTCGACACCGTTGCCTGCCAGAGGGTGAACCACAGCACCCCACGCGTGAGGCCGCTCGTCGCGACGCCCCAGGGCACGTCGAGCTGCCCGTCCACGACGAGGCTCCGCCGCAGGATCGCGACGAGAGGCCACGCGAAGAAGAGCGCGAGGAAGGCGATCGGGACGGCGGCGGTCGCCGTCCGGCTCAGCGTACGACGATGTCGGTCCACCGGGCGACCCAGCGGTCGCGGTTTGCGTCGATCTCCTCGGGCGAAAGCTGGAGCGGATCCTTCGGCACCACGGCGTACTTGACGAAGGCGTCGGGGAGCGGGACGCCAGACCGCACCGGGTAGACGAACATCGACCCGGGCACGTCCGCCTGGAAGCGCTCCGAGAGCATGAAGTCGATCAGCTTGCGGGCCCCGTCGACGTTGTGCGCGCCGCGGAGGATCCCCGCGTACTCCACCTGCCGGTAGCAGCCGTCCTCGACCGCGGCCGTCGGCGCCGTGGAGGGCTTCTTCGACGCGAAGATCACCTCCGCTGCGGGGCTCGACGCATAGGAGACGACGATCGGGCGCTTGCCCGGGCTGCCTGCCGCACCGGAGAACTGCTGGGTGTACGCCTCCTCCCAGCCGTCCACGACCATCACGCCGTTCGCGCGCAGGCCGCGCCAGTACGTCTCCCAGCGATCGCCGAACGTCGCGATCGTCGCGAGCAGGAACGCGAGGCCCGGTGAGGACGTGGCGGGGTTCTCGACGACGAGCAGGTTGCGGTATCGGTCGAGGGCAAGGTCGGCCAGGCTCGTCGGCGGTGGCACGTCGTGCGATGCGAACCAGCCGCGGTCGACGTTCAGGCACACCTCTCCGTGGTCGATGGGCGTCACGTGCGAGTCCGGGCTCGAGAAGTCCGGCTCGAGCGACGAGAGCCCCGGTGAGCGGTACTCGTCGAGCAGGTCGCCGTCGAGCGCGCGCGACAGGATGCTGTCGTCGATCCCGAAGATGACATCTCCCTGGGGGTCGCCCGCGGTCAGGAGCGCCTTGTTGAGCGTCTCGTTCGCGTCGCCGCCCTGCAGGATCCGGAGCTCGAGGCCAGTGTCCTTCTCGAACGCCTGCTTCACGTCCTTCGAGACCGCGAACGAGTCGTGCGTCACGAGGACGACGTCCTTCGGCTGCGAGCCACCGCCGCCGCACCCGGCGGCGAGCATCACCACGAGTGCCGCAGCGGCGAGCCCGGTGACGAGCGAGACGGGCGATAGGTCTTTGTGCTGCTTCACCACAGGTTCCCTTGCGCCGCCCCTGGACGGACGGCGAGCAGGACACCGGACTCCACGCTGACGTGCGCCTCGCCGGCCAGGAGGACGTTCGACACGCCGCGTGTCGTCCCGGATGAGAGTGTCTCCCCGGCGAGCGGATACTCCAGGCCCGACGTCGTCACGCCCTCCGCCGCCCCGCCGAGGGGCAGCAGCGTCACGAGATCGCCGGGGTTTCCCCGAAACGTGCGCTCACCGCGTACCACGTGGACGACCGCGTCGCCGACCAGCGCGTCGAGCTCGAGCGCCGCGTAGCGCTCCGCGCCGAGCAGGAGGAGTGACGCCGCGAGGTGGTCGAGGCGGCCGCCCGCGCTCCCGATCACGAGGACGCGGCGTGCCCCGAGCGCGGCGGCCTCGTCGAGGGCCAGCTCGAGGTCGGTGGCGTCCTTCGCGACGGGATGCCGGACGACCCGCGTGCCGGCCGCCTCGGTCCTGGCGAGCGCGGCGGCGGAGACGGAGTCCAGGTCGCCGACGACGACGCCGACCTCGAGGCCGAGCTCGCCGGCGCGCTCGAGGCCGCCGTCGGCGGCGATGACCGTTCCCCTGCCGGGCACGGCGACCGCGGGGCCCGGCCCCGATGCGACGATGACGACGTCCGGCTCGATCACGCGTTCCTCCGCTGGCATTACCCAGGTCAGGTTCTGCGGGTCGGCGGCGCCTCAAGCCGCCCTCTCAGCACGGTTGCCCGAGCTCCCCGTTTCGCGGGCATATCCTAGACGTCGGGCCGCACCGACGCGCACAACAGAGGCGGACGCGCGCGTCCCCTCGGTCAGCTCGCTTCGTCTTCCTCGTCCTCTGCGGCGCCGCCCGCCGCGGCTCTGGCGCGAGCGTCGAGGCTCGGGACGAGCCCGGGGTGCCGCGTACCGTTGCCTCCGTCGGTCGTCCCCGGCACGGCGGCGGCTTCCGTCTTCTGCCGCTCGAGCTCTGTCTCGTCCAGCTCGAGCCCGACCTCGTCCGGCTCGAGCCAGTTCTCGATTCGAAGGCCGGGGACGCGGTCGTAGAGACGCGCGCTGGCGGTGACGAGTGTCAGGTCCCGTGAGAGCGCAATTGCCGCGATCCGGAGGCTCGGCTCGTCGAGCCGGACGCCGATCCGCTCGAGCTGCGCACGGAGCGGGCCGTACACCTCGGCGGCGTCCTGGTCGAACGGGAGCACCGCGCTCGACGCGGCGATCAGCTCGCGGACGCGGCCCGCCACCTCCGCGTCCCCGTTGCGAGCGGCCGCATACGCGATCTCCGCGACGGAGACCGAGGTCGTGAACTGCTGGTCGCCCGGCGTGCGCGCCAGGCGCCTCACGAGCTGCATCGGGGGCTCGCTGAGCAGCGCGGCCGCCAGGACGTCCGTGTCGAAGCAGTACACGGCTACACGATCTCCGGAGGTTCGCGATCGCGGGCGACGGCCCGCAAGGCGACGACCTCGACGACCGTTGCGTAGAGGCCCCGACGCGACGCAGCCGCGCCCGCGAACGCCGCCAGCCCGACCGGGCGGTCGCGGTCGTCGGCGTCGGGCGGGGCAGGGACGATCGCCGCGACGGGCGACCCGTAGCGCGTTACGACCACCCGCTCGCCCTCGAGGACGCGCTCGAGGATCTCCGTGAGGCGGTCTCGCGCCTCGGTCAGCCCGATCGTCCCGTCCATGGCGCCATCATGACAAGCGACAGGCCCGCTGGGAAAGTCCGGATCGGCCGGTCTGGCGGAGCTCCGAGGCTGCTACACTCCGCCGCCGGCGGTTCCGAGACCGCCCTCTTTCCGAGCGATGACCACCTACACCGCCAAGCCGGGCGAGATCCAGCGCGACTGGTACGTCGTGGACGCCGAGGGCAGGACCCTCGGGCGCCTCGCGACCGAGATCGCGGACACGCTTCGTGGCAAAGGGAAACCCCAGTACACGCCGCACGTCGACACCGGCGACTTCGTGATCGTCGTCAACGCCGAGAAGATCCAGGTCACCGGCAACAAGCTCGACCAGAAGATGGTGCGCTCGCACTCCGGCTACCCCGGCGGCCTGAAGGAGCGGACGCTCCGCGAGCAGTTGGAGCGCCGCCCGACCGAGGTGATCCGCAAGGCCGTCAAGGGCATGCTCCCGAAGAACCGACTCGCGGCCGCGCAGCTTCGCAAGCTCAAGGTGTACGCGGGCCCGGAGCACCCGCACGCCGCACAGTCACCGAAGGGATTGGAGGAGCGTCGGTGACAGGCTTCAGCCTGTTTCCGACACAGTCATGACTGAGCTGGCCCAGTATCGCGGCACCGGCAAGCGCAAGACCTCCGTCGCCCGCGTGATTCTCCGCCCCGGCGACGGCACGACGTGGGTCAACGGGCGCTCGCTCGAGGACTACTTCCCTCGTGCGACGCTCCGCAAGCTGGCGCTCGCGCCGCTCGAGGTTGCAGACGCCGAGGGGCGGTACGACCTGCGTGTCCGCGTCCATGGCGGCGGGATCAGCGGTCAGGCCGGCGCTGTGCGCCACGGGATCGCGCGCGCGCTCGTCGAT